>WGAN01000132.1 GCA_015494805.1 Caldifarciminota bacterium | reverse complement strand
TCCGCCCACTCTATCGCTATCAGTATTTCTCCCCTCCTTACCAACTGCTCGTTGTACTTCTTCCAGTCCCTCTTCTTCTCCTTCTTCTCCTTCATATCCCTCTATTCTATCCCCGACCACTACCACCCCCTCACTTTTTGGACAAAGCATATGGAAAGAAAAATTTTGAAAATTTCATAAATCTCGCCTTCTTTCTTGAAAGATTACTAGGAAGGAAGATAGATTTACTAACGCCTAAAAGCGTAAGTCCGTACATTAGGCCGTACATAGAGAAGGAGGTGGTGTTCGTATGAGTAGGGACGCAAGACCTTTTCTGAAACATATAACGGACGAGTGCGAATATTTGGAAAATGCGTCAAGAGGTTTGAGCTTTGAGGAATTTATGAGGGATGAGAGCCTAAAGAGGGCTTTCGTTAGGAGCCTTGAAATAATAGGTGAGGCGTCCAGAAATATACCGGAAGAGCTGAAGGAAAGGTATCCAGAGGTGGAATGGAAGAAGATCACCGGAATGAGGAACGTACTCATACACGAATACTTTGGAATTGATTACGAAATCGTGGGGGATGTAGTGATAAACAAAATTCCTGATTTGAGAAGAAAGATAAAGAGTATAATTGAAAAGGAAGGTTGGTGAATATGAACGCCCTCGGCTGGTCCCTCGCCGGATCAAAGGGAGGCTGGGAAGTGATATTCAATCGGTTCCCTTTACGGGTGTATAATATCCACCTCAAGCCAGCGTAGCTCAATCGGCAGAGCGGCGCATTCGTAATGCGCAGGTTGTGGGTTCGAGTCCCACCGCTGGCTCTTTTTTTGATGGGTTGCGATACGGCGGAGGCGGCTGTAAAATAGAGTCTCATGCTTCAAGATCTGAAGTCCTATAGGGACCTCCGCCGGATGAGTTATGAGGAGCTTAAGGCTCTCGCGAGGGAAATCCGGGAGCTTCTCGTGGAGGTAACCTCAAAGAACGGTGGCCATGTCGGGCCGAACTTAGGGGTCGTTGAGCTTACCATATCCCTACTGCGGAACTTTGACCCACCGAAGGACAAGATAGTTTGGGATGTCTCTCACCAGACGTACGTCTATAAGATCCTCACGGACAGGAGGGACCGCTTCCACACCCTCCGTCAGTACGGGGGTATATCCGGTTTTGCCAACATCTTTGAGAGCGACTACGACGCCTGGGGCGCTGGACACGCCGGTACGGCCCTCTCGGCCGCCCTCGGAATGGCTAAGGCGAGGGACTACACCGGTGAGGACTACCACGTGGTGGCCGTGATAGGGGACGCCACCCTGACCATAGGCATGACCCTTGAGGCTATGAACAACGCCGGATCCCTCGGCGTAGACCTGATAACCATCCTGAACGACAACGGTTGGTCCATAGACAAGAACGTCGGCCGTATAGCCCAGATGCTCGCTCACGTACAGGTCAATCCGATATACAACACCCTTAGGGACAAGATTTACCGCCTCCTCCCCAATAAGGGAAAGTACTGGGGGAGCAAGCTTGAGGACGTCATAAAGACCATAGTTCAGGACCCGGCTGCACTGTTTGAGTTCTTCGGATTCCGGTACATAGGCCCCATAGACGGCCACGACATAAGGAGGTTGGACGAGATACTGCGGGACGCCAAGCGGCTGAAGGGACCCATCCTCATCCACGTGATAACGGAGAAGGGACACGGGTACGTACCCGCCTTAAAGGACCCGGAGACATTCCACGGCCTCGGCTCCTACGATAAGATAGACGGAACTCCGAGAAGAAGGCCGGATGCTAAGCCCAAGTACTCCAAACTCTTCGGCAGGGCCGTGGTGGAGATAGCCCAGCAGGACATAAGGGTGGTGGGTATAACGGCGGCTATGCCCAAGGGGACGGGCCTGGACCAACTGCGGGACACCCTACCCAGTCAGTACTACGACGTGGGAATAGCCGAGCAGCACGCCGTTACCTTCGCCGCGGGCCTCGCCCGTGCCGGGGTGAAGCCCTTCGTGGCCATATACTCCACCTTCCTACAGAGGGCCTACGATAGCGTCATTCACGACGTCGCCCTCCAAAAGTTGCCGGTCAGGTTCTTCCTTGACAGGGCAGGACTCGTCGGGGACGACGGCCCCACCCACCACGGGGTCTTTGACCTTTCCTACCTCCGCCCCATCCCCAACGTCGTAATAATGGCCCCCAAAGACGGGGACGAGCTACGGAATATGGTATATACGGCTTGGAAGTACGAGGAGGGGCCGATATTCGTACGTTTCCCCAGGGGGGAGGTACCCGTCCATCCATCTTGGGACAGGGCGGAACTCGTACCCATAGGCCGCTGGGAACTCCTAATTGAGGGGGACCCGGACATCGTCCTGTTGCCCGTTGGCTACTTCGTCTATCCCGTCCTCCGCGTCGCCGAGGGCCTCAACGAAAGGGGTATCTACCCTACGGTCTATAACGCCCGGTTCGTCAAACCCTTGGACGTGGAAGTTATGGAGGAGGTGGTAGCCAACGCACGCTACGTCTTCACCTTTGAGGACAACGTCATAGCAGGCGGTTTCGGGAGCGCAGTCCTTGAGTACCTCGCAGAAAGGAGGCTCCTAAGCGGGAAGCGGATCGTAAGGTTCGGCCTTCCCGACCGCTTCATAACCCATGGCAAAAAGGACTTGCTGCTGAAGGAGGTGGGGTTGGACGAGGAGGGCCTACTCAACCGCATCGTGGAGGTGGTTGAGGGCGTAAGGGAGGGATGATGTAGTTAAATTTTTCCTCCCATATAATACACGCCTAAAGGGAGGTAAAGTGTATGCTCGTAAGGAAAGAACACGCGTTAGCTTTACTCAAGCTCCTTGAGAGAGAGGAGGAGGGTCAAGCCTTCCTAGACATAGACCCTATCAACGAGTTGGAGCATATAGAGCTGGACATGGCCAACCTGGTGGCCCTTAGGAGTCCCCTCCGCTACTCCCTGACCTACTGGGGGAGGCTCCTCGCCCACACCCTCCGCGAGATGGTGGAGAACGGGAAGCTGAAACCCCCGCAAGAGTGGCCGGAGGACTGGAGGTGGATAGGCTCGGAGGTCCTTACGGCCATAGAGTCAGCCCGGAGGAACGGAGACAAGGTCTCCTACCTTACGGAGGGGATGTTGGAGGAGAGGGGGTTCGTGGAGTTGAGGAAGGAGAAGAAGAAGGGAACCTTCAAGGTCATAAACGAGTACGCCGAGAGGGTGTGGGAGGTCTATAGGGGCGCCCACCCCAAACTCGTGATAAGCCGAGAGCTGTACGAGTACATCCGCAAGGTGCCGGAGGGTCCGTCCCCCGCCAAGAACCTACTAAAGGAGAAGAGGTTCGCCGAGCTACTGGAGTCTATGAGGCTCATAGCCCTATCCGTACCCCACCGGGAGGTCTTCACCTTCACCGGTCTGGGTCAAGTGGTAAAGCGGGCTATGGACTACATCGCCCCCTCCCGCGACGTCGTCCTCTCCGAGGATCTGATGGTCCTACTCGCAAGGTACATGGACGAGGGGTGGGAAAACCTTAATGAAGCCGACCGCACCCTCCTCGCCGCCCTCGCCTACGTCTCCGAGGATGGGGAACTCCTCCCAGCCGGTGAGTACGTCTTGGAAGCATACAACCTGTGGAAGGGCAGGGAGTTCAAACCCGTAAAGACCCTGTCCATAGACCTTCTGGACGCCGAGATCCTGAAGACCTTGGACTCCCTCTGGAAGAAGCACGAGCAGAACCCCGACCTTCTCCCGACCGTTGATGAGGTTATAAACGAGCTGTTCTACCGCCCCATAAAGCAGTACAAACACCTCCTCTCTCACTACGGCCGCCGGATATACCAGGATCTGGGTTATCACAAGAAGAAGGAGATAGAGAAGAAGTTCGCCGAGGTCAAGACAGTGGAGGAGTTGTTCAAGAGTTTCTACGAGAGGGGCGGTAAGTGGCGGGACAAGATGAAGGAGGTCGTCCTCCAGTCCCTCTACTCCCTGGAGTCCTTTGACCTAGCCTACTCCTCCGTAGAGAAGGACAAAGAGGTCTATCGCCTGACGGAGTACGGCAGAAAGGTCCTGGGGGATATGTACAGGAGGGGCTTCCGGGACATCCCCTCCGAGGCCGTAAAGAGCATAACCATATCCTACGGTGAGTTCATCGCCCCGAACGGCAAGTGGTACGATGAGGCCCTTAAGAGAAACCTCGTGAGCGTAGCCGGACCGACGGAGTCCGGCAGGCTGTATGCCGACCTCTCCTACAAGATCGTTCGCAAACCCCACGTGACGAAGTTTGAGTTGCAGGTCCTGAAGTCCGTACCCGAGCAGGGTTTCTTCCTGAAGGACGTCTATAACCAGTTTGACGAGATATGGCACGAGGAGATAGCCTACGCCCTCAACAAGTTGGAGGCCCGCGGCTACCTCTCCCTCCTGCCCGACGAAGGGGTAATCCTGACGGACAAGGGACGTAAGATAAAGAGGGCCTTGGCGGGCGCCCCCGACAGTATGATAAACCCCCTGACACCCATAACCGTTCGTCTCCTCAAGGCGTTGGCAGAGGTGGGTACCCTCTACGTAAAGGAGCGTAAGATACGCATCCTTCCGAGGAACATCAAGGAGGCCATAAAGAGGTCCGGCCTTGAGCCGGAGGTCTTCAGGAAGGCCCTGATCCTCGCCAGGGCGGCCGGTCTCGTGGGACAGAACACCCTCACGGAGGCCGGACTTATGATCCTCCAGCTCTTGAGGGAGGAAGAGAGGGAGCAGGAGGTCAGGTACGAATAAAAAGAGGGGGCCTTTCGGCCCCCCTTCCCTTTAACTTTCCCGTTAGGGTGGGTCGTATCCCCCCTTTGAAAATGGATTACACCGCAGGACTCTCCAGACGGACTTGGCCGTTCCCTTTATAAGGCCGTACTTCTGTAGAGCCTGGATGGAGTACTCGGAGCAGGTTGGTACGTACCTACAGGTCGGCGGTTTGAGGGGGGATACGTACCTCCGGTAGGCCCGGAGGAGAAGGATAAGGGCGTCCCTTAGTAGGTTGGCCACCTTCAACGCACGACCACCTTCCTTACACCGTCGCCCGTCCGTACGAAGTAAGCTCCGGGCCGCAGGGACAGGCTCCCCTTCCCCTTGATCTCCGTCTTAGCCACGAGGCGGCCGTCGGAGGAGAAGACCTGTGCCTTACCGTAGCCGGAGAGGACGAGCCTTCTGCCCTCAACACTCACCCGGACGTCCTCGTAGGTATCCTTGGCCTCCCCCGCGGCGAGGTCGTCGTCACCGCTACCCACGGCACACCTCAAGATCGTCCAGTAGATGTCGTAATCGGTGGAGCTCCACTTATACACCCAGAAGGTCCCGAACCACCACGAGGAACCGGAGGTACTGTGCGCCCTGAAGGTGGTACCGTTTATCTGCCACCAGTTCTGCCATACACCGCCGTTGCCGAAGCTCGGAGGGGGAGGTATGGCTATGGTGTCGGCGTATACACCCCACCTGTTGCAGTACTCCGGACCCCAGCTCAGGGGGTTGGACCAGGGCGCTCTCATAACGGCCACCCTGAAGGTATTGTTGTATGAGGAGGGAGACGCACTACAGAGGCGACCGTCGTAGGAGCTGGGACACTTGTGGTAGAAGGCCGTATGGAAGTAGTTGGCCGTGGTCGTTGTGGCGCCGGGACACCACTGCCAACGGGCGTCGGTATGGACCGTGGGGGTACGGCTGTCTATGGTGGTGAAGTCTACGTTGAAGATGCTGCTCCACCCCGAAGGTGGGATACCGCTGCCGTAGATACCCCTTATATCTCCGTCGGAGGAGGACCACCAACTTCCGAAGAGGACGAGGTGGGTCATAGAGGAGGTGTTCAGGGTACGGGCGACGGAGAGCCAAGGCTGGTTTATCGGTTTCCAGTAGTTGCTAAGTATGTCCGTCGCCACCCAGGAACCGCCCCATCCGCGGGAGTCGTCCGTGTAGAGGTGGGTTATGTAGTTGTGGGTGCAGGGGTCCGAGCAGGTGGAGGGATTCTTCCAGTCGTACACGGCCTGTATGGTGTTGTCCCCGCCGTTGTAGGAGGCGCATACGACGGAGCCGCTCCGGGGGTCGTTGGTGGTCTCCAACATTATCTGGTTGTTGTCGCGGGCCGAACCGTTCCTACTGGGACCGTTATACACGATGGAGTAGTTGTCGCCGCAGTCCGTACTCCTCGCTATCTTGACACCTTGAGCGTCGGCGTAGCCGTCCCCGTCACCGTCGGAACTCCCCACTTTGGTGAAGCTCACGAATATCCAGTTGTCCGTACCGGAGCAGGAGCAGGAACTGAACCACCTGCCCATACATCCGGGCCTACCCCAGTTGAACTCGGAGTTGACGTAGGGGGTGATGGTCCTATCGCCGGAGAAGTCTACGGTGTTGGGGCCGATGTTGTTGGAGAGGGGGTTCCTTATGTAGAAGGTCCAGGCCCATATGTCTATGTCCGGATAGTAGTAGTCGTCTGTCCAAGCTACGGTGAAAGTGCGTCGGTAGGGATCGGCCCCTATGGCCACCTCCCAGAAGTTGGCCGAGGTGTTGTATATGCAGAAGTCCAACGACATGGTGAGTCCCCGGTTGTAGGAGTGGCCCACCACCACGCAGGCGTTGGACGTCGTCCCCGAACACCAACTGTTGCAGTTGTTCACGTTGAAGGCGAATACCAGTGTATCGGCCCCTCCTACGGCGACGACCCTTGGGTTGAACTCGTAGGAACCGGTGTAGGCCACACCGTAGCTCATCCACTGGTTTCCGTCCAGGAGGGAGATGCCGTCCTCCCAACTGAAGGGCTTCTTGGCTATCTGGGCGTTTACTGGGGCGAGGTGGTAGTTCCGCTTGGCCTCTTCAAGGTTCTTGTGAGGGGGGTTCTGCTTCAGGATAGCATCTACAAGGCGGTTCATATCCTCGTAGGTGGTGACTATCTCGGCATAGGTCCAGGGGTCAGGCTTGGATGCGTAGGAGGAGAGCAGCTCCTTCATCTGCTCGTTGAGGGGATGTTCCTTCGGGCAGGGCTTGTTTAAGGCGGTGTACCTCTCGCAGAGGGCCTCCTTGTAGCCGCTCCTCACGAACTCGTCGTTCAGCGCTCTCCTAAGGTACCTGTTCCAGTTCCGAGTTAAGGTCTGGAGCTTGTCCTTTGCTTTTTGGGGGTCGTACGTATCTACGATCCTCTGCTTCTCCTCGGTCCATCCGAACTTGGGGGCTACGGTATAAACGTCCGCAGATGGGTCCTTGTCCTCTATCACCTCAACGACGGGTGGGCGTCGGTCCGTATCCTGGGCGCCCACCACGTCCACCTTCAGGTTGTCTATCTTGATGTATCCCAATGCTAACCACAGCATACGTCTTAATTCTAAGGCCGGAGGTGGGAGTTTGTTGGGGGAATATGCACACTGTACTAACGGTACTGCAAACGGTTCCAAAATGGGAAGTTTGGCCGGCGTTTCAAAACGTTTAACGGTTTGGGAAAATTATCACTTCATTTCGTTATTTCCATAAATTTTTAAATTTTGCGAATCATACAGCCGGATATGGGGTTATCCATCCAGGAGAGGTAAGGTATTAGGTTAAGGGGGGTCTTCCGAACCCTCTCCGTTGCTTACGGACGGCCGTTGTATCCCCGTATCCGTTTTGAAGGTATCCGTTCGCACCGTTCTGCCAATCTGAAGTCGTTTTTCCAGAGATATGACTTACGTTTTATGAAAATTTGTAGTTTTGTATTATTTTTCACAAAAATTTATTTAAAACTACTACAGTGAATATTGATTTTATGAGATTTTAGAAGGCTTCCCGAATGCGGTTTATCCGACCGTCGGCGTAATATCGGTGCATCCCAAAAGGGGAGGATGGGCGGCCCGACGGGGGTAAAATCCCCTCCTATGGCAAAGGAGTACCTGAACTACATAGCCGGAAAGTGGGTGCCTTCCAAGAGTGGTCGCACCTTTGAGAACCGCAATCCCTCCTACCCCGACGAGGTCATCTCCGTCCATCCCCTATCTACCAAGGAGGACGTGGACGAGGCCGTAAAGGCGGCCAAGGAGGCCTTCCCGAAGTGGTCCAGGATACCCGCTCCCAAGAGGGCCGAGATCCTTAGGAGGGCGACGGAGATACTGATAGAGCGGAAGGAGGAGCTGGCCCAGCTCATGTCCCGCGAGATGGGAAAGCCCATAGTGGAGGCGAGGGGGGACGTGCAGGAGGCCATAGACACGGGCTTCTACGCCTTCGGTGAGGGCAGGAGGCTCTTCTCCTTCACCACCCCCTCCGAGCTGGAGAACAAGGCCGCCTACGTGATCCGTAGGCCCATAGGTGTGGCCGGACTCATAACCCCGTGGAACTTCCCCATAGCCATCCCCTCGTGGAAGATTTTCCCCGCCCTCCTCTCCGGGAACACGGTTGTCTTCAAGCCTGCCAGCGATTCGCCGGCGACGGCCGCCGAGTTCGTGAAGATCTTTGAGGAGGCCGGTGTCCCGCCCGGAGTCCTGAACATGGTCACCGGTAGCGGTGGAGAGGTGGGCGAGGCCATCGCCTCCCATCCGGATATAAGGGTGGTCTCCTTCACCGGCTCCAGCATCGTGGGCGCCCGCATAGCCGAGATAGCCGCCCGCACCTACAAGAAGGTCTCCCTTGAGATGGGCGGTAAGAACCCCCAGATAGTCATGCCCTCCGCCAACCTTGACCTCGCCGTGGACGGCGTCCTCTGGGGAGCCTTTGGCACCACAGGTCAGAGATGTACGGCCACCAGCCGCCTCATCCTCCACGAGGCCATCTACGACGAGTTTATGGACAAGCTCCTTGAGAGGGTGAAGACCCTGAAGATAGGGGATCCGTGGGAGGAGGACACCAACATGGGCCCGCTCGTGAACGAGGGCGCCCTCAAGAAGGTCCAGCTCTACATCAAGTACGGTCTGGACTCCGGGGCCAAGCTCCTGTACGGCGGCGAGAGGGTGGACAGGCCCGGCTACTTCTTCCAGCCAACGATATTCACGGACGTTGACCCCAACTCCCGCGTAGCCCAGGAGGAGATATTCGGTCCGGTCCTGGCCGTCTTCAAGGTCAGGTCCTTTGACGAGGCCATAGACCTGGCCAACAAC
>WGAN01000131.1 GCA_015494805.1 Caldifarciminota bacterium | reverse complement strand
GTACCCCGTCAGGCTCAACTCCGGGAAGACTATCAGGTCCGCCCCACCCTCTAAGGCCTCCTTGATGAAGTGGCGGTGCCTCTCAAGGTTCCTATCTACGTTTGCGAGGGCGGGTTTGAACTGCACGACGGCCGTGCGGATGAGCATGGAAGGGGATTGTAAGGTCGGGGGGAATTCGGGACGTGGAAAATATGACAGATTTTGTTTAGTGCATCTATCTTAGGATAACAAGGGACAGGCCACGGCCACCCTCATCCTTTCCCTGATAGCCGTCCTCGGTGGGGCCCTCCGCCTTATCTTAGGTCTGGGTATGTTCTGATAATCTCCTCCGCCCTCCTCCGCGCCCACCGATCCGCCTCAAGGTATTCGTCAAAGGTCTTTGCTTTTCTGTAGGGGTTCTCTTCTAACACCCACTCAACGACGTCCGTTATGCCGTAAAAGGGCAGCTTCCCGTCAAGGAAGGCGTAGACTGCCACCTCGTTGGCGGCGTTCAGAACGGCCGGGTAGGTGCCTCCGAGCCTCAAGGCATAGTAGGCGAGGGACAGGGCGGGGAAACGCCCCGTATCCGGCATCTCAAGGGTGAAAACCACGTCCTCTGTGTCGGGGGGCAGGTAGGGGGGGATGTCTATCTCTACCCTTTCGGGATAGGTCAGGGCGTACTGGATGGGTATCCTCATATCCGGGCGGCTCACGTGCATCTTCAGGCTGTTGTCCTTCAGAAGGAGTATAGCGTGGATGGCCGACTGGGGATGTATCCGTACGTCTATCTTCTCCTCCGGCAAGTCAAACAGGAAGTGCGCCTCTATCACCTCCAGTCCCTTGTTCATAAGGGTGGCGGAGTCTATCGTTATCTTGGCCCCCATCCTCCAGGTCGGGTGCTTCAGGGCGTCCTCTGGCCTCGCCTTGGCAATCTTCTCCTTCGGCCACGTCCTGAAGGGTCCCCCGGAGGCCGTGAGGATGAGCTTCTTAACCTCCTCCCTCTTGACACCGTTTAACAGCTGGAAGGCGGAGGAGTGTTCGGAGTCTATGGGTACCAGCTCGCCAAGGTGGGCCACCTCCTTGACGAAGGGGCCGAAGGCCACGAGGGTCTCCTTGTTGGCCAGGGCCACCCTCTTCCCCCTCTTCAGGGCTTCCATCGTGGGGAATACGCCGATTATGCCGTTCGTGGCCACAACCACCACGTCCACGTCCTCGGCCGATGCCACCTCAACCAACCCTTCTCTGCCGTAGAGGGCCTTCACCCCTTCGGGTGGCTTCGCCTCCCCCGTTATTACGACGTACTTCGGTTTGAACTCCGCGTAGATCCTGGCCAACGCCTCCGTGTTGTTGTGGACGGAGACGCCCACGAGCCGGAAGTCCTTCAGTCTCCTAAGGACGTCAAGGGTTTGCCTCCCTATAGAGCCGGAGGCACCGAAGAGGGCTACCCTACGCATTACGCTATTCTAAGTCAGACCATCCCCCTCGCCCGCCTTACGAACCACTCCACCCAGGCGAGGAGGACGACGAGGACGAAAAGGGGCAGTAGAGAGGAGAGTTTGAACTTCCTTCCCCCCTTCTCCCGCATCACCCTGATGGCCTCCCCCGCATCTCTGAAGACCTCCCCACCAGAAACCGACGCCAGACTCTTGAGGAGGGCCGTATCCACCCCCACATAGACCTTCTCGGCCGGTACGTCCCGAAGGTTTATCCGCACCGTCTCGGACGCCACCCTCACCCCCCTGCGGAATATATCCACGGTGAATAGGGTATCCCCCGCCTTGAGCCTCTCGGTGTAGGTGTAGAGAGAGGAGATGCGTACGGGTTTGCCGCCGTTTACGGAGACGGCCATGGGGAAGGGAGGATAGACGTTTATGCGGAGCATCTCACCTACGGCGTATATGGGCTTATCCGCGAAGACCTCGTAGTCCCTGACGACGAAGCCCCGGAGGTAGTCCAAAAACCTATCGTAGGAGGAGGGGTCAGCCAGCCATACCTTCCAGATGTCCGGGGAGAGGACGAAGAGGGCGTTTCCCTTGGAGGCTATGAGGGGGAAGTTCCCCACCCTCTCGTATACCCTGTCCCACTTTACGTCCGGGAGATATATCTCACGGATGGGCGGGACGTCCCCCCTGACGTAGAATGTCCCTCGGGCCACCCTGAAGCCACTTCTCGGACCGAGGACGTACAGGGCGGGTCTGCGTACGGATAAGGTGTCAAAGGGCGGGTCCACGAAGACCGTAAAGGCGTACCTCCCCTTAACCTCCGCCGTGTCCCGCATCAACCTCAAGGCGGCGTCCGTAAGGAACCACCGCAGGAACCGGACGACTGGGGTAGGGGTCCATACGAGGATGCCGATCCCCCCGGCCTCTCTGCCGAACACCCGGAAGGAGAGGGTGTCGCTGCGGGTTAGGATCCGAGCCTCCTTCTCCTTACTATCCACCCTCACCCTGAAGGTCGCCCTGTCCGTTGCGTAGGATACCTGTCTCCTGTCCCCGGACAGGAGTACCACCGTATCGTTGATGGGGGCGGAGAACTCCACGGTCAGGGGGGTCTCCTTACCTATCGGGGCGGGGTTCCGCATACGCACATCGGTTATCTTTGCGGGGATGGACCGGGGGGTGAGGAGGAGGACGTTTACCTCCCTGTCGTAGGCGGCCGATAGGGGGTCCCCCTCGGCGTTGTGCATGCCGTCGGAGACGAGCAGTACAGGGGGTTTAGCCCCCTTCAGGGCGCCGTAGATGTCCGTCAGGGTGTCCGAGCCGAAGTAGGAGACGGCGAAGCCCTCCCTACGGAACCGTTCGGCGAGGGTGTCCAGCAGTTCTTTGCCGAAGACGAGGCGGGCGCTGAAGGACCGGTCTATCAGAACGGTCGGTCTGCCGGGGAGCCTAAAGCCCACGTGCGCGAGGAGCAGGAGGGCGAGGAGTACCCAGAGAAACCGGAGGACGTACAGGAGTTTCCGCAACCTCCCTATTCTACGGCGGCTATGCGCGGTCTGGTGATTACCGGGGCTTAGTAGAAGTTATTCAATATTTGCAAATATTTTATTTTATAAAAATCATATTATTATGCAATTTACCAATTTAATAATAAAATTGTGTGTTGATCAACTTTATATGTGCGTCACATAGTTCCATTTCGGCCTTATAATATCGATCTATGAAGAAGATAAGGGCACTTCTCAGAAAAGGCACGGAGTGGAAGGAGATCTTCCATCTTCTTCCATCTTCTTCCGCTTTCTTCGTCTTCTTCTTCGTAGCGGTCTTTACCATGACTACCTGCAGGTTCGCTAACAACTACGAATCTTCAGTGGTTCCGATGGTTAAAGGGCGTCAGGTAGGTAACATACCGCAAGATGAACTTATCCTCCGCGATTACGCGAGGAAGCTGTCCCTCCTCCTTAATGACAGGAATAACCGCCAGAAACTTTACGCCCTGTTTAGGAACTCCCCTAACGTCAGCAACGCTGTATCTCTCATGGATATAGGGCGTGCGTTCAACTTGAAAGTTACATACAAACACGCCCAGAAGGTCAACGTTAGCATCCCGTGGCCAGAGCATAGGGAGCAGTTCTTTAAGGATCCTAATAGCACGCTATACGTCGCCTACGCTCCTCTGGCGGAGGATATGGACGTGGAAAAGATAGTCGCTTTTAAGGACGGTGAGCCTGTGCTTCTGGACGCGTGGGAGCCTCCCGACGTACCGGTTGTAGTTCTTTCCTTTGAGCCGATAAGACCCAAAAAGTTATCTCCTTCAGAGAGTAATTCTAATTATGATTATTTACTAGAAAGCTGGGAACCAGGGGATACTATAAGAATACCGTACTTTATGGGTTTTAAGGTAAATGCTGTGAATGGTCGATATCCAGAATCATGGTGGGCATGGCCTATGGAGATTTATATAAAGGTATATCTCCATGGATTACGTAGCTTGGTAATAATACCTTACTGGTGGGAAAATGATCCTTTTACAGGTAGTTCTTGGGTATCGGTTTATCATCCGCGTGATTGGTATTATATCATATACTCTGACGGAGGTTTAGGGGCACCGTCTGGGGATCCCTGGAGTACCGTTTACAAGGTGGAAATGTGGGAGGAAGATTCGCACGCTTATCCTAAGCCGGAATGGGGCGGAGACGATTTCTGGGGTTCACGGTCTTACTTTAACATCCCGTCGCTCTGGGATAGAACTTCTAACCCCAATGATCCAAGGGTCTGGGGTGTCACGCTATGGAAGGATGGACACGCATCAGGATTTTTCAAGATGTACTACTATTTTTATATACTCTTCGGAGGTGGAGCATGATGCCCTTCTTAGCCCTTAACTTTAGCCCGGCAACTTATCTCCCCCGCTGGACATGGCTGGAAAAGACGCACCAGTTCGGTTTAGAGGTGGGCATAAGGCGGGGGACGTTCGCCGTAGCCGTCGCCTACGGGGGTATGTACCTCTGGGAGAACGCAACGGCACCGGAGGAGGCCCTAACCACCTCCTACTACTACCGCCTCTACAACCTCACCCTCTACCGGGAATTCGGGGACCTCTCCCCCTTCCTCTCCTTGAGTCTCGCCAAACCGGTGATTATGGGGGTAAGGGATGGGGAGATAGATAGGTTCAACTCCTCCCTGCGGGGGGTGTCTCTCGGCCTTAGGGCGGGCGTGTCCTACGTCTGGAGGTACCGCATACTCTCTATTGCCCCGACCGTAGGTATGGCCTACTACCCGTCCCTATCGGTCTATAGGGAGGTGGATGGGGCCATAAGTCCGAAGGGTGAGGTTAGGGTCCTCCGGGCGATGGCCTACATAAGTTTGGCCCTGGGCAGGTGAGACTATGACGTGGACGACATTTTTGCACAAGGAGGTAAGGCCATGACGGTATTCCTCGGCTTGGGCATAGACGGCGCCTATCTCCTCCGATGGGCGTCGGAGAGAGCCGGTTTCGGGGGTTCCACCTACCCGTCCTACGTGGAGGTTTCCAACGGGTACTTCTTAGGGTTGAGATCTGCGGAATGGCTGGGTTACGTGTCGTTTGTAGGGTCCTACTTCCCCTACGACCCCTCGTCAATATCTCTGAACACCACGTCAGGGGTCAGGTCGTTTCGCCTTATGGTAGGCCGGCCCATCAGGAACTACGACGTCCTTGCGGGCCTTAGCCTTGAGAAGCCGACGTTCTTCATAGGAGACACGCGGTTGAGCGGGTACAACCATCAGATCTTCCGGGACGCCTACCCCGGTTTCAGGGCGGAGGTCTCCCGTCCCATCGTCTGGAAGGTCCTCTTCCTCTCCCCGCGGGTGGGCCTCGTCTATCTGCCCGTCGCCAGATGGTACGGGGCAAAGGACACGAACGGCTCCCTTGAGATATACGAGGTGGCCTCCCGGAGGAACGTCCTCCGCCTCTACATGAGGTTGCACGTGGGGGTAGTCTTCCCCGGTGGGTAGGGGCGGCTATACGATGGTTAGCTCTCGCTCCTTCACCCGGTGGTACGCGAAGGACACTAAGGCGACCCCCACCGCCGTATATAAGGCCTCCTGAAGGTCCACCCTCACCCCCCAGACCGTCAGGCGGAGTAGGAGGTCTGTGCCGTAGATTAGGAGGACGGTGGCCGTCAGGATTACCCAGTGGGGCCTCACCCGGTTTATAAGGATGACGCCGACGGTCATTAGGAGGGCGGAGTACCAGGGCTTACTCAGGAAGAGGGCGTCCCTGGTCAGGCCTATGGCCACGTAGGTGGCGAGAGCGAAGGGGCGGTTGGTCTCCCGCGTCAGGACGAAGCCCAGATAGGCGAAGTCAAGGGGTACCTTTATCGTTGAGTAGAGGGCGTTCAGGACGACTATGAGGACGAGGGCGGCGTATATCATACCCTTCGGGTGGCGCCGGCGAAGGCTCTGTCTGCCCGGTAGGAGGACCTCACCAGAGGCCCGGAGAAGACCTCCTTGAAGCCGAGGGAGTAGCCTATCTCCCTGTACTCGGCGAAGACTTCGGGGCTTACGTACTCATAGACGGGGTAGTGACGGGGCGTGGGCTGGAGGTACTGCCCGATGGTGATTATATCCACCCCCACCTCCCGGAGGTCCCTCATCGTCTCCACCACCTCCTCCTTCCTCTCCCCCATCCCCACCATTATGCTGGACTTGGTGAGGACGTCCGGACGCACCTCTTTGGCGTACCTCAGGACCCTCAGGGATAGGTCGTAGGAGGCCCTCCGGTCCCTGACGTATGGGGTCAGGCGGCGGACGGTCTCAACGTTGTGGGCGAAGACGTCCAGGGGGGAGAGTACCACCTCCTCTATGGCCTCCTCCTTCCCCTGAAAGTCCCCCACCAGCGCCTCCACCTTAACGTCCGGCTTCACCTCCTTTATGCGGCGGACGGTCTCGGCCACGTGGGAGGCCCCACCGTCGGGGAGGTCGTCCCTGTCCACCATCGTAAGGACCACGTACCGGAGGTTGAGTCGCCTCACGGCCGCCGCCACCCTCACCGGCTCAAGGGGGTCCACCCTACCGCCGGGGTTCCCCGTCTTTACGGCGCAGAAGCGACACCCCCTCGTACATACGTCCCCCAATATCATTATGGTGGCCGTCCCGTGGAACCAGCACTCGTGGAGGTTGGGGCATCTGGCCTCCTCGCACACGGTGTGGAGGCCGTACTCCCTTAGAGTACCCCTCACCTCCGGGAAGCCCCCCCCGCCGGAGAGCCTTATCTTCAGCCATTCGGGTTTCCGCTTTAGCCTCACCCTACCATCTCCCTTATCTTCGCCTTTATGCCCTCGGAGTCAAGGCCGTAGTACCTGTACAGCTCGGCGTACTTACCGGACCTGCCGAACTGGTCCCCTAAGTTTATAAATCGCACAGGAACGGATATGCCCCGGCTGGCGAGGAAGGAGGAGACGGCCATGCCGAGGCCTCCCCAGAAGACGTGGTCCTCAACTATCAGGATGCCGTACCTCTTTCGGGCGGCGTCAAGGACGGCCTCTTCGTCAAAGGGCTTTACGCTCAAGAAGTCGTAGACGGCGACGGACACCTCCCCCTCCAACTCAAGGGCGGCCTTCAGGGCGTGGTGGACGGGGACGCCCGTGGATATGACGGCGACGTCCTCCCCATCCTTTATGAGGTGGGCCTCACCGATGGAGTAGGGGAAGGCCTCCGGGTAGATCGTGGGGGTCTTGGGACGTACCAGCCGTACGTAGATGTACCCCTCGTACTCGTAGGCGGCCCTTAGGACGCTCTTCGCCGAGTAGTAGTCGGAGGGAGAGAGTACCTTCATCCCCGGTATGGCCCCCATTAAGGCGAAGTCCTCCGTCATCTGGTGGGATGCCCCGTCCTCACCCGTGGCTATGCCCCCGTGGGTGGCCACTATCTTCACGTTGAAGTTGGAGTACGCTACGGAGAGCCTTATCTGTTCCCACGGTCTCCCTACGGCGAAGATGGCGAAGGTGGAGGTGAAGGGGATCTTCCCGACGGCGGCGAGGCCGGCGGCCATGCCTATCATATTCTGCTCCTGTATCCCTATCTCAACGTACCTTTCGGGGTACCTCTCGGCGAACTTGGCGGCCTTGGTGGAGTGGCCGAGGTCGCAGTCTATGACGACGACCCTCTCGTCCTCCCCTATCTCAAGGAGGAAGTCCCCGTAGGCCTCCCTTATGGCCTTGGCGGGTCCGAGTTCCCTTATCTCGTACCTTTTCATGCTATGGGAAGGGTTAGGTAGAAGTGCCTATCGTCCGTCGTCGGTCCGATCTTCACGGGGGTGCTGTCCCCGGAGAAGGAGAGCCTTACGGAGTCGGCGTCTATGTACTTGAGCATCCGGGTTATATGGCTCCCTATGAGGCGCACCTTTATCTCCCCCGTCGTCTCGGCCTTCAGCCTCTCCACCCCCTCACCCTTGGGGGATACGGTGCGGAGGGTTATCTCGCCTTCGCTAACCTCCAGGTCTATCTCGTAGGTGTCGGGGGCGAGGGCCATCATCCGGTCTATCTTCCTCTTGAGGAGGGCCGTATCCACCACCACCTCGGCGACGAACTCCGTCGGCACTATCCCCTCGTAGTCCACGTAGGTGTCGTCTATCCCCCTCACTATGGCAAGGACGTTGACGGGGTCGTCGTCTATGGAGGCGTGGAAGACCCCGTCCTTCACGGAGACTATGCCCTTGCTCTTGGGGAGGGTCTTCAGTATTCCCTGAACGTAGGCGGGCAGTATGACGTCCAGGTCCCCGGAGAAGTCCGGGCGGGCGTAGAAGCCGAGGACGGAGCCGTCCGATGCCACGAAACGCAGCTCACCGTCCCTCGTGTGGAGGTATATGCCCGTGAGGAAGGGGCGGGGGTCGTCCTTGGAGGCGCACCACCCCACCTTCTCTATTCCCTTCAGGAGTTCCTCCATATCCACCATAAGCCCCTCCTCAACCTTGACGTCCGGCAGGGCGGGGAACTCCTCCTCGTTGTATAAGTTCATCTTATAGACGGCATCCTCCCCTATCTTCACCGTCAGTACGCTGTCCTCCCTCTCAAGGACGACGGAGCCTCCGTCGGCTCCCTTCAGGACGTTCATAAGCTCCTTGACGGGGGCGTAGGCCTTACCCTCCTCCCCCTCGTATATCGGCATCCTCTGGATCACCCAGTTGTCCATATCCGTGGCGTAGACGACGAGGTTCTCCCCCTCAACGCTAAGGAGGACCCCCGGCTGGAGGAACGCCCCCTTACCGAGGCGGGAGACGAGTTTGCTCGCCCTCGTTAGAACGTCCCCCAGCGTTTCCCTGTCAAGTACGGCCTTTAACATAGGTGGCGATTATACCGGCGAACCTACCCACGAACTCCTGCGGGGGGTAATGTATCACCCTCATACCCGTCCCCAGCTCAAACCCGGCGAACCTCCCCATCCTCGGTAGAACCTCAAGGTGCCAGTGGTAGTCGTACCCCTTCGGTGCCTGGTGGAGGACGAGGTTGTAGTCCCTTACCCCGAACTCCCCCTTTAGGACGCCCACGACCGAGGCGAGGAGCCTGCCGAAGGGCGGTTGCGGGTTGAACTCCCTCTCGTGCCTCAACGGGTGGATCCAGACCTCGTAGGGTAGGGTCTGCACCTCCGGGACGGTAACGGCGTACCCACCGTACTCAAGGACCCTGACGCCGTAGCCCCCGCACAGGAGACATCCCTCACCGGTGAGGGCCGAGGCCTCCTTCAGCACCACCTCCGGGACGACGTCCATGGCCACCAGCTGGGTGTGGGGGTGGACTATGGAGGCCCCCGCCCCGTGGCCGTAGTTCCTGAAGAGGAGGACGTACTTCCTGTCCCTGTGGGCCTTTATCCGGCGGCTCCACACTTCCACGAGGAGGTTGAGGTGGCCTTCGGTTAGGGTGTTGAGGTCGGCGTTATGCTCCGGCGAGTCTATTATCACCTCGTGGGTGGGGAGGATGGGGTACTTGTTGGGTACCACCCTGACTCTCCATCCCTCCCCCTCCGCTACCCTCTCAATCTCCGGCGGCGTCAGGGCCTCGTTCCCCGGACAGAAGGGACACACGAACCCCCTATCCCTCCCCTCGTGCGGCCTTCCCTTCCTCGCCGGGGCGACGGAGACCCATATACCCCTTATGGGATCTCGCTTCAACTCCGGCACGGGGAATTCTAACTGCGTCGGGCCACTTAAGGGGGCTGCGGTAGAATTACCACTTGAAGAAGTTCCTCCGGTGGTCCATCGCCCTCCTCGGCGTCCTCTTTGCCCTCTACCCGATGCTGAAGGACGCCCGCAGGATAGGTGAGGTACGGTTTGACGTTTTGACCTTCTCCCTCTCCATCCTCGTCCTCCTCCTCTCCTATGGCCTCCTCCCCGTCGTCTGGCTCTCCGTTGGCAGGGCCTTCGGGGTACCCCTCAAACCGAGGGAGGCCGTCAACTCGTGGTTCGTTTCGGCTGTAGGGAGGTACATACCGGGGAAGGTGTGGCAGTTCGTCGGGAGGGCCTCCCTCCTCCCCTACCCCGCCTCCGTGGTCGTATCGGCTATGTTCTACGAGCATCTCGTCCTTATGGTAGGGGCCTCCCTCTTTTCCTTCGTAAGGCCCACCTTTCCCATCGTCCAGATAACCATAACCGTCGCCCTCGTCCTCGCCCTCCTCCTTTGGAGGTACGCCATCCTGTTAGTGCGCAGGTGGTTCCCCAAGGTTAGCCACTATCCGAGGCGGTGGGACTTCGTCCTCCTCGCCGTCCTGACGGCCACCCTCTACTGGGCCTCCTCCGGGTACGCCGCCTACCTCGTCTCCAAGAGCATACGCTGGGGAAAGGGTTATCCGGAGATCGCCTTCGTCTATTCCTTCTCCTTCGTAGCCTCCTACGTCCTCCCCCTCACGCCGGCCGGCTTAGGCATAAGGGAGGCCATCATATCCACCGTTATGGGGTACAACGTCCAATCCTCCATCTTCGCCGTCTTGACCCGCCTCGCCATCCTGATCGTGGATATGCTCACCCTCCTCGTGGGGGTCCTGGCCGGAATCACAGGTGGTAGGAGAGGAGGCTCATAGGAAGGCCCACCCTCTCTATGTCCTCCTTCAGGGGGGTTAGGTCGTACTCCACCCTGTACCAGGTAAATGAGGGTTTCTCGTCGTCGTATATACCGAAGGACGCCCCCCTAAGGCCATCGCGGGGCTGCCCGACTGCTCCGGGGTTTATGATGTAGCGAACGGAGGGGAGGAGCCTCATCTCCATCCTGTCGCTAACGACCTGCCCGCCCATCACCGTAGTTCTGTGGCGAGCGAAGTAGGAGGGGACGTGAGTATGGCCGACGAAGATTATACGCGCACCCGTGGCACCGAAGGCCCTGTAGGCATCATCAACGGTGAAGATGTACCTCCACAGGGGGTCATCGGGGGCGGCATGGGCGTACAGGACGTCCCCCTCCTTGAGGGCGGGCCTAAGGCCCTTCAGGAACTCTCTGTTCTCCGGTTTTACGACCTTCTCTGTCCATACGCTGCAGGTGTAGGCCAGGTCCGAGAAGTAGTCCCGCTCCCTCGGATCCAGAAGGGCGGCGTCGTGGTTCCCAAGGAGACAGAGGTCGCAGTTCTCCTTACTCCACTCTATTACCTCGTTGGGGCGGGTGCCGTAATCCACGTAGTCCCCCAAGATGACGAGGCGGTCGTACCCTATCCCCTCCCTCTTGAGGAAGCCGAGGACCGCCTCCAACGCCCACCAGTTGGCGTGTATGTCGGAGAGTAGAAGCGTCCTCACCTTTGCACCACTACGATAGGTACTCCTCTATCCTGTCCAGGACCTCGTCCACCTTCTTGCGGAGGAGCTCCAACTTCTCCGCCGCCTCCCCCTTGAGCTTACCCGACTTCTCGGCGAACTCCTTCTCCAGTTGCGCTCTCAATTCCCTAAGTCTCGCCCTCGCCTCCTTACCCCGATTGGCTATCCTACCCCTTACCTCCCTACCGGTGTACGGGGTGGTCAGGAGGGTAGCCAGGGCGCCTATCGTCATTCCAGTCAAGAGTCCCATTACAAACAGCAGACTATCTTCACTTCTCCTTCCCATAGGGGAAAATTCTAAGGCAGAAACGCGGGTACCTTCCGAGGTTAGAATAGAAAACTTGGGAATAGGGGATACTTTGCTCGTTATGGCCCTACTCGGTGTGGGGGACGGTGAGGCCGCCCAGGTTGAGGCTTTGCGCGTAGGTTCCCCCTACCTGTACGCCAAGGCTCTGGCCCTTTCGGGGGATACCCTCAAGGCCATAAACGTCCTCTCCCAAGAGGGGGGATGTAGGGCGAAGAGGTACCGTCTCGTCCTGATGATGGCCAAGTTCTACCTGACGGGGGCGGGTGAGATCCTGAAGGACACAGTCTGCTTTGGGAACAGGGACGTGGTCCTGTACAACGCCTACGCCCTCGTATTCTTGGACGACCCCCTCGCCGATTCTCTAAGGCGACTCCTACCTCCCCTCCTTGACCCCGGAAAGGCCCTCCTCATCAACCTGATACCGGGCTTGGGCCTCATATACGCCGGTAGGCCCTGGCAGGGGATAAAGACCCTCGCAGCCAACGTCGTAGGGATAGCCGGAATGACCTACTCCATCAGGAACAGGCACTACGTGGATGCCGCCGTCTGGTACGTCTTCTGGGAGAACAGGTTTTTGACCGGGAGCTTCCAGAACACCCTAACGGCCGTTTGGGACGAGAACAGGAGGCGACTCCGCCCTTACTTCCGCAGGATTTTGCGGATGATAGAGGAGGGGGACGGAAAGCGTTAGGTCTCGGGGGCCTCTTTGATGGGGAGAGGGCGTATGGGGATTAAGTTGAGGTATTCAAATCCTCAAGAGCTTTTTGAAAGCCGTTTTGGTATTACACCGATAGAGGTACGTTCTAACCGAAAACTGATGGTCGCCCTTCAGGCCCCGCTACAAGTTTTGAACAGCATAGCGTTCAATCCTTCCGGAACCTGGTTCCAAACGCCAAATCCCTATTGAGAACCGGATAACTCGGACGTGGTCCTACGGTAGGGTCTTATCCGTTTGATGGAACTACAGGGTAATCACCACCTCATCAGTGGAAACTCTAGAATTTTAAAGGCAACCTTTCAGTTTGCGAAAATGACACTTTATGTTCCTTGAATAGGGATTAGCGGTTTCTTAAAGGGAGAGTGTATTACGCTTATGGAATGATGCCCCGTGACCAACGTCTCCAAATGAAAACAATAGACGACATCCAATCCTCAGATCTGTAGGGTTCCAAAATCTTAAAGTAGTACTTTTAATTTTTTTAAACACGCATTTTAAGTTTTTTAAAATACAACTTTAGAATTTTAAAATGGCTTGCATTCAAAGGCCAGCATTACGGTGGGGATTCACGTTTCCATCAACCCCATAGATACCGGGCTGCCAATCTCTCTATCCTTTGAATACCAAAATGAGTTCATCTTCCGTCAAAGGCCGGACGGGAGACAACGCCCATCGGGGAATGCATCATCCACCGAATACCCATCATCCTACCGGCGATCAACAGACGCGTCCTTCCTTACCACGTATCGCCCTTAAAATAGGGCCGTGGTTTCCCTTTTGCCTCTATGTGTGGGGGCCGGGACTTTGAGGGTGGAGGTGGCTGACGACCCCTACGAGCGTTCCCTTGGCCTCATGTACCGCCGGGAGCTGCCCGAAGACAGGGGGATGCTCTTCGTCTTCCCCTACCCGCAGAGGCTCTCCTTCTGGATGAAGAACACGTACGTACCCTTGAGCATAGCATACATCGGGAGCGACTGGGTGATAAGGGAGATTTACGATATGGAGCCACTGAACGAGAGGCCTGTGGTGTCCCGGTACGCCGTCCAGTACGCCCTTGAAGTCAACCGTGGGTGGTTCAAGAGGCACGGAGTTAAGGTAGGTGATACCGTAAGGTTCCCCTGTAAGTGAGCCGTCCGGTTTAAAATCCATAGATTATGGAAGACGTGAAGGAGGAGACAAGGGAGGGGAGGAGGGAGAACCCCCGCTACGCCAGAGAGCCGAAGAAGGTCCTGCTCGTCGGCAGGACTAACGTTGGCAAATCCACCCTCTTCAACCGCCTCATCGGGAAGCCCCTCGCCATAACCTCGGACGTACCCGGCACGACGCGGGACGTGATATACAAGCCCGTGGAGTGGGGTGGCCGGATGTTCCTCCTCGCCGACAGCGGAGGCGCCGGCGCCGGCGACAAGCTCGCCAACTACGTCTGGGACAGGGTCCGGGAGGCCATAAGGGAGGCCGATCTCGTCCTCCTGATGGTGGACGTAAAGAGCGGGATCCTCCCCCTGGACGAGGAGCTGGCCCGAATGATAAAGAGGGCCGGAAAGAGGGCCTTCGTGGTGGTCAACAAGATAGACGCCACGAGCAAGGCCGTGGCCACACCGGAGGAGTTCTACAAACTCGGATTTGAGGAGATATTCCCCATATCCGCCGCCCACGGATGGGGGGTCGGGGACCTGCTTGACGCCATAGTTGAGGACATACCCCCGGAGTCCGTTAAGCACTTCAAAAAGGACAAGGTGAGGGTGGCCATACTCGGTCGCCCTAACGCCGGTAAATCCTCCATTTTAAACTACTTCGCTGGGAAGCCCATAGCCATAGTGTCGCCGACGGCCGGGACGACGAGGGACGCCGTAGACGTTGAGCTGGAGGATATGATAGTCGTGGATACGGCCGGAATCACCCGGAAGTTCAAGGACGACCTCTCCTACTACGCCTATGTCAGGTCAAAGAGATCTCTGCGCTACGCCGAGGTGGGCTTGGTCGTGATAGATGCCGAGGTGGGGGTCCATCACCTTGACAAGAAGATAGTGAAGATGGTGGTGGATGAGGGTAGGGGGCTGGTGATAGCCCTGAACAAGATAGACGTCCTCACGAAGAAGGAGAAGAAGGAGTTCTTCGCCCACGTGGAGGAGGAGCTGAAGTCCGTATGGTGGGCGCCCAAGGTCCCGGTCTCCGCCCTGACGGGGGAGGGGATGGACTACCTCCGGAGCGTCCTCAAGGGGGCCAGGTCCGGCATCTTCAAGCGGATATCCAAGAGGGACGCCCGCCGGCTTATAGACGAGCTTATGCGCCGGAACCTCCCGCCGGCCAAGATATACGACTTCTACCAGATAAGGAACCTACCCCCCACATTCCTGATAAAGGCCAAGGGGAAGATACCGGACTTCTACCTCCGGTACATAGAGAACGCCCTAAGGGAGAGGTGGGGCTTCTTCGCCGCCCCCATCAAGTTCGTCGTGGAGGTACAGTAGTCATACCCACCCCCTCCGGTGAGTCCCCCCCATCTCCGTAAAGTATTCCACCGTACGTCTTATGCCCTCCTCAAGGGAGACCTGCGGCTTCCAGCCCAACACCTCCCTAGCCTTGCGGTTGTCCGATACGAGGTTGAAGACCTCCATACGCTGGGGACGGACTAGGCTCCTATCCTGAATCACCTTCAGCTCCTTCCCCAGTACCTTAGCCACCACCTCCACCACCTCCCTTACGGAGAAGCTCCTGCCCGTGCCGAGGTTTATCTCGTCCGCCCCCTCCGTTTCCCTCTTGAGGGCGAGGATGAGCGCCCTGACCGTGTCCTTCACGTAGGTGAAGTCCCTCCTCGGCTTCAGGTTTCCGAGCCTGACCGTATCTCCTTTGAGGGCCTGAACTATTATCCAAGGGATGAGGGCGCGGGGGGACTGGCGGGGGCCGTAGGTGTTGAAGGGCCGCACTATGAGGGTGTTGAGGCCGTAGGCGTAGTAGAAGCTCTTCACCATAGCGTCCGCCCCCACTTTGCTGGCAGCGTAGGGGGAGCGGGGGAGCCTACGGGAGTCCTCCGATAGGGGGGTGTCGCTACCGCCGAATATCTCGCTCGTTGAGACGTGTATCACCTTCCCGACGCCGGCGTCCAAGGAGGCCTTGAGGACGTTGGCCGTACCTACGACGTTGTTCATAGCGAAGTCTATGGGGTTCTGGAAGGAGTAGGGAACGGAGATCTGGGCGGCGAGGTGGAGGACGGCATCCACCCCCTCCGTGGCCCTCGCCACCGACGTGAGGTCCCTAACGTCCCCCCAGTACATCTCCAACCTCTCCAGGACCTCCGGTGGGAGGTGGGACAGGTTCCCTATGTAGCCCGTTGAGTTGTACCTAAGGAAGACCCGGACTTCAAACCCCTCCGCCACCAACTCCTCAACGAGATGGGAGCCTATGAACCCGCTGGCCCCCGTAACGAGGACCCTCATTCCGCAAGGGCCTCCCCTATCTTCCGGAACTCTCTCGGCCTAAGGCTCGCCCCACCTACCAGGAAGCCGTCCACGTTGGGTACGGCGGCCAACTCTCTGGCGTTCCTCTCCTTCACGCTCCCGCCATAGAGGACCTTAAGGCCCACCTTGGCCTTTATGAAGGCGTGCATCTCCTCTATCTGCTCCGGCGTGGCGTTTCTGCCCGTCCCTATCGCCCACACTGGCTCGTAGGCCACCACAACGTTTTCGGAGACGGGGACGTAGGACAGCTGCTCCTCCACCACCTGAAGGTGCCGACCGGCCTCACGGTCGGGGAGCTTCTCACCCACGCAGTATATAACCCGCAGACCGGCCTTGAGGGCGGCCTCCGCCTTCCTCCTTACGATCTCGTCCGTCTCCCCTATGACGTTCCTCCTCTCGGAGTGTCCGACTATCACCCAGGTCGCCCCTACGCTCTTGAGCATTAAGGGGGACACCTCCCCTGTGAAGGCCCCCTTCTCCTCGTAGAAGACGTCCTGGGCGCCGAGTTCTATGCCTCTAAGCTTCAGCAGGGGGAGATAGACGAAGGGGGGAAAGAGGAGCTTGGTCAGGGGTAGCCCCTCCAAAAGCCCCTCCATCTCCGCCGCGAGCTTCAAGGCCTCCTCCTTCGTAGGAGGGTTCATCTTCCAGTTGGCTGCTAAGATTCTTCCTTCCATATCACTCCTACCTCCTCTAACTCTTTCAGGAACTCCCTTACGTCCCCCTCCACCTCCCGTTGGGGAACCCCGTACTCCCTCGCCACCGCCTCCACTATCCCCTCGTAGGTGTCCGTTCCGGAGTCTATCAGGTAGAGGATGTACCAACCGGTGTAGTTCAGGACGAGGGTGTGGCCGCTCTCCGGGTCCCAGACTACCATCTTGTCCTCCATCGTCTGAAAGACGGCCTTGGGGTTGAGGACGTATCTCATTTCTTTATGAAGGTGGTATATACGAGTATGCCGAGGCTAAGGGCGTTCATTGCTATGGGTAGGAACTCCTTGAGGGAGGCCCACCTTGACCTCGGTACGACTATCCTGTCCCCCGGATGGACCCTCGGGTTGTCAAGCCGTAGGTTTATCCGCTTACCGTTTAGGAGGACCCCGTCCAGGTCCGCGGAGGGCAAGGCCCCGGCGAGGGTGATGGCGTCGGCAACGGTCATCCCCTTGACGTAGGAAACTGTCCCCGGTTTCCGAACCTCCCCCAGAACCACCACCCCGCTGGGCCTTAGGTTCTTGAAGGAGACGACGACGGGGAGGGAGTAGTAAGGTTTCAGGAGGACGGAGAGGGTATCGGCGAGGGAGTCCGGAGTCATACCGCACACCTTGAGGTTTCCGACGAGGGGGAAGAAAGCCGTACAGTCATCTAGGACGGCCACCTCAAACTTGTACTCCTTGGTGCCAAAGACCCCGACGAGGAGGACGTCTCCCTGCTCTATCTTCAGGGAGGTCAGGAGGAGTAGGTACGTCAATACCTCTCCTTGTACCAGGTGAACCTGACGCCGGCCTTGATGGACGCGTTGTTGTAGCCCACCCTGACCTGGTCGTAATGCTCCTTGTATCCGGGGTTGAGACCGGCGAGGAGGATGTTAGCCTTCATAGCAGAGTACCTGCTCTCTACGAAGAAGCTCAACCACGGGGAGGCGTAGAAGTCAAGGCCGAGGGAGGCGGAGAAGCACAGGGTGTTGCCCGTACCGGAGGCGTAGCCGAGAGGGTCCCTGGACTCAAAGGACACCTGCGCCCAACCTACCCTTCCTCCGGCCCAAGGGAGGAACCCCCTGCCTTCGGAGTAGAGGCTCTCCAGCTCCAGGTAGAACTTCCCGGATATACCCATAGATAGGTAGCGAACGTCGGAGTTGGGGACGGGCAGAGGCTCGCTGTTCTTAACGGCTCCGCTGGAGGTATCGGGGAACGGTATGCCGTACCCGAAGGCAAACCTGCGGGAGGCGACCGTGAAACCGATGTAGGTCCAGGAGTAGGGGTTGCGGTAGTGGGCGAGGGTGACGGCTATGTCCTGGAAGAAGGAGGTATCGGTGTAGGTGGTCTCGGCGAAGGAGGGTTTCCACGCGTAGAAGTATCCCTCCTGGAAGTCCGCGCTGACGCCCCACGTGTTCCACCTTACGAACCCTCCACCTCCGAAGTGGGAAGACGCCGAGGAGAGACCCTTCGTTACGTAGCTGGACTTGAAGCTGTAGATGGTCATAACCCTCTCCTCGTAGTCCGCGGAACCGTATCCGTATATCCCAACGTATATGGCGTTGGGCCCCGTCATCCACGGGGGTAGGTTAGAAGCTGTTATCATTAAGCCTATCATATTCTACCTCCTGTGTGCTAAACTGCCCTTCGCGAAGGTCAAGATGACCCTTCCCCGCAGCACCTCTCCCAAGAAGGGGTTGTTCCTGCTCTTGGAGGCGAGGTCCTCCTCCTTTACCCTCCACTCGGCCTTAGGGTCAAAGACGAAGAGGTTGGCCTCCCGGCCTTCCTCTATGGCTACGCTCACGCCTAAGAACCGGGCCGGCCTCCCGGACATAAGGGAGACGAGGTCCTTCAGGGAGACCTCGCCCGTCTCCACCAAGTGGGTGTATAGGGCGGAGAAGGCCGTCTCCAACCCCTCAATACCGGGTAGGGCGTCCGTTAATGGGGCCTCCTTCTCGTAGGGGGCGTGGGGGGCGTGATCCGTGGCTACGAAGTCTATGAAGCCCGCCTTCAGAGCCTCCACCAAGGCCCTCCTGTCCTCCTCGGACCTTATGGGGGGATTCACCCGGAAGACCGGGTCGTAGAAGGGGATCTTCTCCGTTGAGAATAGTAGGTGGTGGGGGGTGACCTCAACCGTCACCCTTACCCCCCTCTCCCGGAAGGTGCCTATCACCTCAAGGCTCTCCTTAGCAGAAACGTGGGCGATGTGGATGTGGGCGCCCGTTATCTCGGCCATACGGACGTCCCGGTAGACGGCCAACTCCTCGGCGAGGGGCATTCGGAACTTCATCCCGTACTTGAGGTTGATAGGGTCGTAATGGGCGAAGCCCTTGGACAGTTCCGGCACCTCCGCGTGGGTTATTACGGGGAGGCCGAGGTGGGAGGCGTAGAGCAAGGCGTTAAACATAACGGCCGGATTGGAGACCCAACTACCGTCGTCCGAGAAGGCTACCGCCCCCTCCTCCTTCAGCAGGCCCATCTCCACCAGCTCCTTCCCCTCCCTCCCCTTCGTTATGGCGGCCACGAAGTGCATCCGTACCGGTAGGGTTTCGGCCTTGGCCTTCAGGCCCCGTAGAACTTCTGGTCGGTCTACGGGCGGGGAGGTGTTGGGCATTACGGCTATATGGGCGTACCCCCCTACGGCAGCCGCTTGTGAAACGCTATGCAGGTCCTCCTTGTACTCCTGCCCCGGTTCCCTCGCGTGGACGTGGGGGTCTACGAGGGCGGGTAGGACGTAAGCCCCTTTGAGGTCTATGACCTCGTCCGCCCCTTCCGATACGTCCCCCACCTTCACTATCCTGCCGTCCTCTATAAGAACGTCGGCGGGGGACTCCCCGTAGAGAAGCCCCCCCTTGAGCAGGTACCTCATAGCGTGGGCGATATCGCCAACCTTCTTACGAACTGGAAGCCTATATCCGAGAAGCGCATCATTACGACGCTCTTGGTCTCCGGGTCCCTGGTCTCGTCGGACAGCTCTATGTTCCCCGTGACGCCCCTGACGTCTATGCTGGCGGCGGCCGTCTTTATGTCGTCCGGCGTTAGGGTGGCCCTAGCCCGGCTTACGATGTCAGCCACCACGAGGAAGGCGTCGTATCCGAGAGCGGCGAAGGAGGAGGCCTCCTCGTTGTACTCGTTTTTGTATGCTTCGGCGAACTCCGAGGACAGGGGGTCGTAGGGGTTGAAGTGCGTCACGTAGTAGTTCTCACCGGCCGGTTTCCCAACGGCCTTGACGAGGTCGGGGACGTCCCACCCGTCGGCTCCGAGGATGTAGCCAGTGTATCCGGAATCCCTAAGGGTCCTTATGACCTTGGCGGCTACATCGTAGTAGAACGGGGCCAGAACGGCCGTACTCTCCAGAGGGACCGTAAAGGACGAGAGGATATCCTTAACCTTCGCCGGAATCTCCCCTTCGTTCCCCAAAGACACCACGTTTACGACCTTAAGTCCGTGCCTGTCCGCCCATTTCTGGAAGTAGTCCCCTATCTCCTGCGAGTAGGTATCTCCCTTCTTCTCCAAGACCACGGCCTCCTTAACACCGAGGAAGCTCTGCCCCATATAAGCCGACGCTACGGCCATGTGCTTGTTGGTGACGCATATCCGCCAGATCCAGTCCGTCCCCTTCGTTATACCGTTGGCCGTCGCCGTAGGTACGATGGTGGGTAGCTTGAGGCGATTGACCGCATCCTTTATGGCAAGGGCCTCCCCACTGGTTATGGGACCTATGACGATCTTCGCCCCCTTCTTCTTCAGCTCCTCAAGGGCGGCGGGGGCGTCGGCGGGGTCACCGTCGTACTTCTCCGGGAGGACGAACTCCACCCTGTGCTTGTTGACGCGGAAGTTCCTCTGCTTCGCGGCGAGGTAGATACCGTCCTTCACCTGCTTGGAGTAGGTGGCTATGTCTCCAGAGGCGTTCGTGGGTATAAGGAGACCCACCTTAACGACCCTTTCAGCAGGCTGGCACCCAAGAACGGTTAATGCTAGCGCCAGAAGTAGCTTCCTCATATTGGCCGGTATTATAGACCCGAAACGGGGAGGGAAGGACGGCTTTATCCACCGTAGAATTCCAGATGTTAGATACCGTCCTCATCCTCGGCCCCTTCCTCGCTGGGGTCAGGGAGGGGTTCGTTGATTACCTCTACCCGAAGGGGATAGAGTACAGGTCCCCGTTGAGCCACAGGCCCCTGAAGTGGAGGGTGGCCATCGCCGATACGGACGGGTACTTCCGCATAGAAACGGACACGCTGGTACTTAAGCAGCTCAACGAGGAACACGGCCTCGCCGGTGTTAGCCTCCTCTTCTACGTTAAGGGAGTCCTAAAGGTGGAGACGTCCGGGGTGTACCTCGTCAGGGGCAGGCATATCGGCAGCCTAAAGGTGAAGGGGAAGAGGTACGCCTTGAACTACTACGGAGACTACGAAGGGCTGGTGCCGTTGAGCGGTAGGGATACGGTGGAGTTCGCCGTCGGCGGCCTGGGAGGGGTCAGACCCTTCAAGTTGGAGGTTAGGAAGGCCCCCGATACCCCCTTCATATACTACGGCGACCTGACCCTCCCCGACCTCATCAGGGGGGAGGCCTACGACGGCTACGTCGGTATAACTCTGGCCAATCCGACCCTAAAACCGGTATCCGTCAAACTGAACGGCCGCCGCTACCACCTTGAACCCCTCTCCTTCCTCAAGGTACCCGTAAGGATATACGTAAAGGCCCCCCGGAGGGGGGACAGCGTAGATGTTAAACTCTTCTTCAACGGTAAGCCGCAGATCATACGGTTAGCGGTCAAGGGATGGGACGCCCCGTACGTCAAGAGGACCCACCTCTCCTCCGTGGACTCCTCCGTCCAGTACTACGCCGTAAAGTTCCCCAAGGGGTACAGGCCGGGCAGGAGGTACGGCCTCGTCTTGAGCCTGCACGGGGCGGCGGTCAAGGCCGAGAACAGGTGCAGGAGACACAAGGCCCGTAGAAAGGAGATAGTGGTATGCCCCACCAACAGGAGGAGGTGGGGGTTTGACTGGGAGGACTGGGGTAGGGTGGATGCCCTTGAGGCTTTAGGGGACGCCCTAAAGAACTTCAACATAGACCGCAGGAGGATATTCCTGATGGGTACCTCAATGGGGGGACACGGTACGTGGCACCTATGCACCTCCTACCCCTCCATCTGGAAGGCCTGTATGCCGGCTGCCGCCTGGCTCTCCATAGACCTATACATCCCCACCCACCTGCAGAGGTACAGGCTTTTCGGTAAGACGCCCTTCGTGGAGCTTCAGGAGAGGTTGTACCAGCAGGCCCGTACTACCCAACTCTTTATGAACCTCCTCAACCTCTCCGTCGTCATCCTACAGGGAGGAAAGGACGACAACGTCCCCCCCTTCCACGCCCGCCTCGCCTCCGACCTCCTCTCCCGCCTTGGGGCTACCTTCAAACTGGTATGGAGGGAGGAAAAGGGCCACTGGTGGGACGGCTCCCTTGACGACCCCGACCTCTGGAAGTGGGCCTACTCCCTCAAGGTCAAGAGGAAGGAGAGGTACTTCTACACCTACGACCTATCCGTCAGCGACTCCGCCTTCGGCGTAAGGATCCTTGAGACCGAAAAGCCGTTCTACAGGGCGGGCTTCGTCCTCCGCAGAGAGAGGGGTAAGGTGATACTCCGGACGGAGAACGTCAAGGCCCTGGTCCTACCGGGATACAGGGGGAAGGTGATAATAGACGGGGACACCCTCAAGTACGATGGGGAGGTGTTGGTGAGGTACAGGAGGTGGAGGAGACTCAAGAGGTACGTTTACAGGAGGCCGATGATATTTAGGGACGTCCTTATGAGACCCTTCGCCCTTGTATATTCAACGGCGGAGCCTTGGACGAGGGACCTCGCCGTCTTCTACGCCAACGCGTGGTGGTCCTACGCCAACGGCCGCGCCCCCGTACTCCCCGATACCGCCCTGAAGGAGGCCTACGTCCGTACGGGCAACCTCAACTTCGTAATAATCGGCTCCAAGGCCAAGCTCCCCCCCTTCCTCTCAAATCCCTACTCCCGCGTAAAGCCCAACCGGGTGGAGGTCGTACCCCTGACCTACGAGAGGGCAATACTCGTCTATAAGGTGGCGGATACCTCCCTCGTTTCACTACTCTACTCCCTGACCCCCTCCTCCGTAAGGTCGGTGAGGGCTATGCCCTCGTGGATAGAGCTGAACGAGAGTGCGAAGATGTACGGCCTCGGCGCCCTCAAGGGAGGCCTGAAGTACAGGGCGGGTATCTGGCCTAAGAGGTAAGCTACCCCCCTCTCTTCTCAAGGAGGTCTATCTGCTGCTTTAGGGAGATAAGGAGGATGGAGGACTGCTTCTTTACGTCCTCGTCGCTTATGCTCTGGGTCAGCTCCTCCTTGAGGTTGGCCACGAGGTCGGAGAACAGGTCCAGGAGTCCGGCGTAGTAATCCCGGCTGGATATCTCGTTCCGGCGTTTCCGGCCTACGAGGTCGTTGAGTCTATCTCTAAGATCCTTCGCCGACATTTTCCCCTCCGTCATCCTATGTCTATCTCCTTGAGTGCGGCCTCCTGAATGGCGTTGAGGGCGCGACGTACCTTCATGAATATCATACCCGTGTTGGCGTCCCTGTCGGCCAGTACCCCCAAGACGAGGTCTCCGAGGGGATAGAGGAATACCTTACCCTTCTCCGCCACTATCAGGATCTCCGAAGTCTCACCCAAGTCGGCGTCCCTTACGGAACTCTCGGAGAGTGCCACTATGGCCGAAGATATGGCCGCTTGGATTTCGGGGTCGTAGGTGTAGGTGGAGTAGTGGGATATGGGAAGGCCGTCCATAGTCGCCACAACCACCCCGATTATGTCGGGGGATTCCTCAACCAACCGTTTGAGAAGTTCGTGCAGTTTCCCTTGCATGTTATTCTTTCTTTCGTCAAAGTGCATTACCTCTACCAGCTCCGGCATCTCTTGTAAGATCAGCAACACCAGGTACCTCACGAGTTCCTCCTCAAGGCATCGGGAGGGGACGAAGAGCCTCTTGATGGGTACCCACATCCCCGCCCCGAACTTCCTCACTACGTACCTTATGAAGTTAGACGGTAAGTCTGCTCTCCCTTCAGGTATTCCCTTAATTCTCAATAGGGTATCGGGTGGAGGCAATGCTGGACGGAAATGCTCCACCTCGTCTATGACGGTTGATACGTGTATCAGGAGGAGGTCCAAGGGAACCAACGGGTCGTCCCCGTTCACCTCCCCACCTAAGGCCTCCACCTTTACCCCATCCCTTCGCAGCATACTGGCCATAAAAACCACCATATCCATAAGGTCCATCACATCGTCCCCGTTTAAGGAGAACCTACGGACGTACCCACCCTTTACCTCCAACAGGAGTTCGCAGTCTCCATCCGAGACCTTGAAGGTACCTTCATCCGCATCCAAAAGAACGTCCAGGATTTCCGCTTGATGGAGCGATTTGCCATTCATAAAAGACTTGCCAGATATTATACGGTGGTCCATCGCCGATGTGGTCGTAGTGCAGAAACTTTGCGAATAAGGGCTTTGATTGGCAAGTGGCGAGGAAGTGGAATAGACGGCTATAAAGGTGAAGAATGCGAAGGGAATTTGGGAAAGGTTACGCTGAAACTGAACGACACGGTAAATATGTCGTAAGTGAAATGAACGACGGAAAGGGGAATCTGACGGAAACGGGAACATCACCCTCAAAGGTTCCGTACCCTCGTATAATTGCCGCCAGTTGAGGGGTAGAAAGATCTTCACCAACCTGCTCAAAGTCCTCCTGACGGTGGCCGCCCTGTACTGGGTCTTCCGTACGACGGACGTCGCAGCCGTCTACAGGCTAATATCCGAGATGAACGTACTCTGGGGTCTCCTTGGCGTCCTCTTCGTCTTCCTTGGCCTCTCCCTATCGGGCTTCAGGTGGTGGATCTTCCTGCCGGACAGGGAGCGTATCTCCCCCTTCAAAGCCATATTCATAACCCTGGGCGCTCTCTTCTACGGTATGTTCCTGCCGGCGGGGGCCGGTGTGGACGCCATAAGGGGGTACTACGCCGGCGTTGAGATTGAGTCCCACTCCACGAGTTTCGCCTCCGTCTTCATAGACCGTACGGTTGGCTTCCTCGCCCTTACCACCATCGCCGTCCTCGGCGTCCTCCTTGGCAGCAAACCCCTACAACCCCTCGCCCCCTTCATCTTCGCCGGCTTCGTCCTGACCTTCTTCGCCTCCATCGTCATCCTAAGCCGGAGGCTCCGCCACCCGGTGGCCCGGCTCTTAGACAGGCTCCACCTTTGGGGTTTCGGGGACAGGCTCGCCCGCTTCCTCCTGGCCTTTGACCACTACAGGGACAACCCCGGAAAGGTCCTCCTGGGCTTCGCCATCTCCTTCGTTATGCAGGGGCTTCTGGGGGTGGGGGCGTACTTCATAGGGGTGGGTCTCGGCCTTCGGCCACCGTTTCTGAAGACGGTCGTATATGTACCCCTCGTGAATCTCATCACTATGCTACCCGTGACCATCGGCGGTGTGGGTCTGCGGGAGGGGGGGTTTATGTACCTCCTATCCTACGCCGTAGGGAAGGCGGGGGCGGTCTCTATGTCCATCCTGTACTACTTCGCCAACATCCTCGCCGCCTCTCCGGGCATCCTCTTCATATGGCTGATGGACAGGAAGAGGGCTTAGAGTTTGCGGAGCTTGGCCTTCTCCCTTACGAAGGTCTTCTTCCCTACGGAGAACATAACGGTTACGGTATCCAAATCCACCCTCAACACCCTCCCTATGCCGTACTTGTCGTGGACGACGTAGTCCCCTTTCTTCAGGGGTTCGCTGCGGCCCTCCCGTCTCCTCTCACCTTCCGCGTTGTCCTCTCCGATTATCACCCTTCCCCTATCGTCAAGGACCCCCATCTCGTAGAGGAACTGGCTCGGCTCCAGGTCCTCCTTCCATCCCCTTACCTCAACGGAGGACAGGTAGAGGTACCTCTTCGCCCTCGTTATAGCGACGTAGGCGAGTCTCCTCTCCTCCTCAAGGTTCCCTTCAACCATAGCCCGGTAGTGGGGAAAGGTCCCATCCTCAAGGCCGATCACGAAGACCACCTCCCTCTCCAGTCCCTTGGCGGCATGTACGGTCATTAGGGCGACCGCGTTCCCCTTCTCCTTGGTATCTACGGAGCTTAGGAGGGAGAGCTGGTTGACGAACTCCAAGGTGTCCTCGTACTCCGTGGCCATGTTCAGAAGCTGTGAGACGTTCTCCCGTCGGTCTATGTAGGTGTCGGGGAACTTCCTCCGGAGGTACTCAAGGTAATCCATCCCCTCAATCACCTTCACCAACGCCCTGTGAGGATGTTCCCCCTCTATCTCCTTCAGTAGGCTCACGAGACGCATGGCCGTCTTGAGCCTCTTCCCCCTTAGTCCCCTCTCCTTCAGGTCCTCCTCCTCCACCTCCGTAAACGGCATCTCGGCCAGGAGGTCCTTTAAGGTGGTGGCCGTCTTCGGACCCAGCCCCTCCACCGTCCCAATGACCCTGTCAAGGGCGACGAAGTCCTGGGGGTTGACGGACAGGCGGAGGTAGGCGATGAGGTCCTTTATCTCCCTCCTCTGGTAGAAGGATACGTCTCCCACTACGGTGTATGGGATCCCCCGCTTTATCAGGGCGTCCTCCACGGGTTTGGACAGGTAGTTGGCCCGGTAGAGTACCATCACATCGCCGGGGGAGTGCTTCTTGATGGTGCGGGCCACCCATTCGGCCTCCTCGCGGTCGGAGAAGAAGTGGCGGTATACGGGCAGGGGGCCGTCCCCCGAATGGGAGCGGAGGACCTTACCCCTCCTCTGGGTGTTGTGGCTTATGAGGCGGTTGGCCAACTTGAGGATCTGGTTGGTGGACCTGTAGTTGGTCTCAAGCTTTATCAGGCGGGCGTTGGGGAAGTCCCTCTCAAAGTTCAGGAAGATGGTGAAGTCCGCCCCTCGGAAGGCGTAGATGGACTGGTCCTCGTCCCCCACGACGAAGACCCGGCGATGCTCCGGCTCCCCTGCTATGAGCTTTATCATACGGTGCTGGAGGGGGTTGGTATCCTGATACTCGTCCACGAGTACGTAGAAGAAGCGGTGGGAGTACTTCCGCCTGACCTCCTCGTCCTCAAGGAGCCTCACGGCCTCTATGAGTATATCGTCAAAATCAAGGGCGTTGGCCTCCCTCAACCTCCTCTGGTACTCCTCGTATGCGGAGGAAAATACGTCCTCCTTGATGTTGTTTGGCACCTTCCCCGTGTTCTTGTACCGGGTTATGGCCAGCCTTAAGGCCTTGGGGGATACGGAAAGGTTGGCCCGCTCAACAATCTCCTTTATCAAGGCCCTTGAATCCTCGTCGTCGTACACCACCCTGTCCCCCGTCTCCTCCCTGATAATCCGCAGGGCGATGGAGTGGAAGGTGCCGATGTTGAGCCTCTTAACGTTGACGAAACGGGAGAGCCTCTCCCTCATCTCGTCCGTGGCCTTGTTGGTGAAGGTAACGGCAAGGATCCGGTTTTCGGGTATGCCTATCTCCCGGACGAGGTAGGCCACCCTAAGGGTGAGGACGCGGGTCTTCCCGGAACCGGCCCCTGCTATCACCATAATCGGCCGGTCTATGGGGGCCAAAACGGCCTCTCTCTGGGCCAGATTCAGGGGGTCTATCTCCTTAGAGAGCAATACGCTCAACTTCCGAGACCTCCGCTTCGTGGAAATCAACCTCCAAAGAGTCCAGGTCTATTACGGCGAAGGACACCTTCCCGCTTATGTACCCGTAAAGCTCGCCTGGGTTTATTATCAGGGCGTCCCTGACCCTCTTTACGTTCCGCTCGTGGGTGTGGCCGTAGAGGACGAGGTCAAACTCCCCCGATGAGGCCAGTTCGTCCAACAGCCTCGGCTCGTGCATCAGGACTATGTTCCTATCTCCCAACGTGATGAAAGCCTGCTCCTCCGTGAATATGTGGAAACCCACCTTCTTGAAGTTGGCCTCAAGCCTGACGAGGTCTCCGTCGTTGTTGCCGGTTATGGCCCAGAGGTCTCCGTCGTACATATCCCGGATGCGTAGGGGTACGAAGGGGCTTATTATGTCTCCAAGGTGCAGCACCTTGTCTATACCCATCTCTCTCATCCTCCTAAATGCCCACTTCAGGCCCTTGAGGTTGTCGTGTGAGTCAGATACAACGCCTATCTTCATAGAGCGGTGGATTATAGGGTGGAAAGGGACCGGCTTAAAATAGCCGCTTGCCCGTAATACTCGTGACCAACGATGACGGGATAGAAGCCCCCGGCATAAAGGTCCTGGCAGAAGTTGCCTCCGACTTCGGGGAGGTTTGGGTAGTGGCCCCTGTGGAGGAGATGAGCGCCGCCAGCCACAGCCTAACGATGCGGAGGAACATCCGCGTTAGGAAGGTGGGGAGCCGAGCCTACGCCGTTGAAGGTTCTCCCGTGGATTCCGTCCTCATAGCCCTCTTTGAGCTTCTACCCAAGTGGCCGGATCTCATCCTATCGGGCATAAACGCCGGCTACAACCTCGCCGAGGACGTCTTCTACTCTGGGACGGTATCCGCCGCCCGCGAGGGCGCCCTTTACGGTATCCCCGCCATAGCCCTTTCTATGGAGAGGAAGGAGGAGATGCACTGGGATACGGCGGAGAAGGTGGCGAGGGATATACTGTCGGAGTTCGCAGGCCGGAGGGACTTCCGTCTCCTCTCCGTCAACTTCCCTTCGGTTCCCTACGGTGTCCTTCGGGGTAGGGTATGGACGTATCTGGGGAACCGCACCTACGAAAGGCCAGTGAGGAGAAACGGGGACGGCACCTACACCATAGGCGGAAAGCCTATCTTCACGGTAAAGGAGGGGTCGGACGTCTGGGCGGTCCTGAACCTGTACGTATCCGTGTCTCCGTTGAGTTTGGATCTGACGGACTGGAAGTATCTAAAAAATGCTTCCAGTTCAAATCTTAGTCAAAATTCTGCAAAGCAGATTTAAAGCAGATTTAAAGCTGACAAATTTTATTCTCCAAGTCTCCACTTATCCGTTCAAATTCCAACAAGTTGGATCCGCCTTTTTCAACGTGAATGTGAAGTACGGGTACGTGTTCAGGTTCAACAAAGTAGATTCGAGACCGAATGAGGGGGCGGAGATCTTGAACACTGTATTGTTCAAATTCCACAAGGTAGATTTCGGACCTTTATCACAAAACCGGTACGTAGTATAAAGTTTGGTTCAAATTCCACAAGGTAGATTTCGGACGAGGCGGGGTTCAGGGAGACCAGCCTTTTCAAAGATGGTTCAAATTCCACAAGGTAGATTTCGGACCTCCGCCCCCTCTGTCTATACCACGCCCCGGTGGTCCGGTTCAAATTCCACAAGGTAGATTTCGGACGGCGATATTCAGTCTTTTTAGTAATTTCGTAGTACTTGTTCAAATTCCACAAGGTAGATTTCGGACCGCGTGATGACCACCCGCACCGCACATTTCTACGTTGCGTTCAAATTCCACAAGGTAGATTTCGGACCTTTTGCCATATTTAACATATGATATGCTCCCACAATGTTCAAATTCCACAAGGTAGATTTCGGACAATCCAAAGACAATGCCTAAAGTGAAGTAATTACCAAGTTCAAATTCCACAAGGTAGATTTCGGACCTATAGGCGTAAACAAAACCCAGGGGGCATTAAGCCCCCGTTCAAATTCCACAAGGTAGATTTCGGACAGTAAATCAACTTGAAGCCTAAGTCGTAATTCCTGCGGTTCAAATTCCACAAGGTAGATTTCGGACAATAGGTCCGGCTGGTCTGACAGGACGCTCAAGATACGTTCAAATTCCACAAGGTAGATTTCGGACCGCCCGCCCGGAGGTATGGCCCTTGATAGCCGAATATCGTTCAAATTCCACAAGGTAGATTTCGGACAGGTTATACGGGAATCGGTAACCTCTTGACTTATCTGGGTTCAAATTCCACAAGGTAGATTTCGGACGCCGAAATAGACGAAACAGCCCTTCAAAACGTCCTGAGTTCAAATTCCACAAGGTAGATTTCGGACCGGGAGCATACCATCTACCCTTCCCCCAATCAAAGGTTCAAATTCCACAAGGTAGATTTCGGACGGATACTGGAGGGTGTAAATACGATGGCGGTAGAGATTGTTCAAATTCCACAAGGTAGATTTCGGACGGTACATCAAGGTGGACTATATCAGAGGGGTTCAAGCTGTTCAAATTCCACAAGGTAGATTTCGGACTGGGAGTATGGCCGCATCTATAAGGTATCCGACGAGGGGGGTTCAAATTCCACAAGGTAGATTTCGGACCATTGGCGGGGTGGCAATCGTGCCACCGATCCGCCACAGTTCAAATTCCACAAGGTAGATTTCGGACAGAAGAATGAAGCGCTTCGTGTATTCGTCCAGATGTGGTTCAAATTCCACAAGGTAGATTTCGGACCTTTAGCCGGGTGATCAGGCCCAGATACCACTTGAGTTCAAATTCCACAAGGTAGATTTCGGACCTTTAGCCGGGTGATCAGGCCCAGATACCACTTGAGTTCAAATTCCACAAGGTAGATTTCGGACGGACGAGGAGAGGGGGGGATGGGTGGCCGCATCCCGAGTTCAAATTCCACAAGGTAGATTTCGGACGCGGTATATGGAGGATTCTATAATTCTGCAACAGAATTTGTTCAAATTCCACAAGGTAGATTTCGGACCCGATCCCCGGCACCGCTATCGTGTGGGAGAACAGCATGTTCAAATTCCACAAGGTAGATTTCGGACCCAAGAGCACCCAAGCCTCTATACCGGTAGATACTCCGTTCAAATTCCACAAGGTAGATTTCGGACGCGGCGTATGTCCTCCCTGTAGTACTCAGCGAACCAGGTTCAAATTCCACAAGGTAGATTTCGGACCCCTCCGGTTCCACGGGAACCTATATTGAGTATGTATGTTCAAATTCCACAAGGTAGATTTCGGACAGGCGGCAATAACAGGATTCCACTCTACCGCCACAACCTGTTCAAATTCCACAAGGTAGATTTCGGACCCGCACGCCGTAGGGGAGGTAAAATAAGTGGAGGTATGTTCAAATTCCACAAGGTAGATTTCGGACTATATCTACGTTAATTTTAAAGTTTGACCAGAAATAGGTATGTTCAAATTCCACAAGGTAGATTTCGGACCGTTGCTTCGGATAAATAATTTTCAAACTTATACCCCGCCATTTCCCCCGATTTTTGCTGAACCTCCGGTCTTGCATCTCTAAAAATTTGTGAATTTATAAGCCCGTCCCGCGAGTTGATACACCAAAACTCTGCCGCCGCGTGCCTCACAGCCCCCAGCCGAGACTGGGGCCGGTCCCTCCCATAGGCCGCTCTTAGGCGGCCACCCGCTGTAGGCACACCTCCCCGGCGGCTCCCTGCCCCTCCCCTGCCTCCTCTGTCTCTCTCCCGGGGACGGGCTTACGGCCTCCCTTCGCTACGCTACTTGCTCGGCCTCTAATACCTCCTTCACCCGGCATTATAAGGGGGAAGAAACGAGCATCCTTATAATGTGGGGTTATGTTGTCGTTTGTAGTAGCAACGACGCTCCTCTACGAGGATTTTGAAAGCACGGCTTTCCCGCCCGTAGGGTGGGATACCACCTACACCAACTACTACATCAGGTGGCAGAGGAGGACCAGCGGGGTCATATTCGGTTCCGCATCGGCCGGCATAATAACCGGTAAGAGGTCTTACCGGGATACCGGAACGGCAACCCTATCCACACCTTCCGTTTCCTTCGCCTCCCTTGACAGCCTCATCTTCTACTACAAGTTCCCCGGAACCCAGCCCCCCTTCCCATCCTCCGAAGATACCATCTACCTTGACTACTCCGTAGACGGAGGGACGACTTGGAGCAACCTTTGGAGCTTAGACAGCGCCAGCGCGGTCGTCAATACCCCCGTAAGGATCGCCCTACCCCTCTCCTTCCTGTCTGGCCCGGATACGGTGATTTTCCGCTGGAAGTTCGTGGACCACGATACGCTCACCATTTCCCAGAACAGGTACTTTCTCATTGACTCCGTAACGGTTTTGGGTACCCCCTTGGGGAACGTCCCGCCGGACGTCAACCTCGTCGGGCTGTCTCCCCTGTTCCCCGATACCAACACCTCCGTTACGGTCTCCTTCACCGCTAACGACCCCGACGGCTCCATCGTTGGGGCATGGGTAGCGTACTCCTTTGACGGCTCCACCTTCAACGTAGTGTCTGCCACCCCTACCTCCGGGGACACCTTCACGGCCGATATACCCGCCCGTGGGAGCTACGGCAAGGTGTATTACATCGCTGCTGCTGTGGATGACGCCGGAGACACGACGGTTACGCCCGTAGGATACTACATCGCCGGCTTCCTTAGGGTGTACGAGGTGAGGGGACTGACCGTCGGCGACACCGTCCAGACGAAGGTCACCGTCGTAGGTAAGATAGGAAGCGCCGTATATACCGAGGACACGACCGCCCCGGTGGGAGGTGTCAGTAGCGGCATAGTGATCTACAGCTCCTCTATGAGTGGAGCCGTGGATACGGGCTACGTCCTGTACGTCAGGGGAGAGCTAACGGAGTACAGGAACCTTCTGGAGATCTCCCCCGATGCCTTTGAGGTGGTAGACAGCGGGGCTACCCCTATGCCAGCGTATATAAACGTCGCCGATATGGGTGAGACCTACGAGGGTATGTTGGTAGCCATAAGGGGCTTTACGTGGGTATCCTATCCGGGAACCTTCGCCTCCAACACCAACTACGACATACAGGACGGCAGCGGTACGGGGGTCCTTAGGGTGGCCGGTGCTACTAACGTGGACGGGAACCCTGCCCCCGACGGCGTCCTTGAGGTCTGGGGCGTTCTCGGTCAGTGGAACACCACCTACCAGCTCTATCCGAGGTACATAAACGACTTCTCCCCCTACGTGGAGAACGTCTCCATAACTCCCAACCCTCCCGTGGCTGGCTCCCTCGCTGTCGTTACGGCTAAGATATACGACTTTGACAGCCTCGGTACCCTTACCCTCCATTACTCCACGGATACGACCTCCGGATACACCACGGTTTCGGCTGACAGCATCGCCGCCGACTCCACGGCTTACTTCACCATCTCCTCCGTCCCCTCCGGCGACACCCTCTACGTCAAGGTGGAGGCCCATGACGGGCGGGATCGCATAACCTTCAGCTTCCTCTCCCGCTTCCCCATAAACGTGGGTACCGCCACCGAAGAGAAGCCCGGCGAGAGGCACTATCTAAGGGTTGTGGCCGTAGCCGGTGGCCTCCTGATCCAGTGGAACGTAGGGTCGCCCAAGCTCCTAAAGGTCTACGATGCGAGCGGTAGGTTGTACGAGGTGGTTGAGATAAAGGGTAAGGGCAGCCGGAAGGTTAGCCTGCCGAGGGGCGTGTACTTCGTCCGAAACGGCGAGGAGATAGGTAGGCTCATCGTCAGATAACGCACCTCCCGGCGGTTAAGGGGGGGCGAAGCCCCCCCCTTTTTTATGCGGCCAGTCCCTCCACCTCCTTCAGGTTCTCGGTCTTGCCTATGACGAGGAGGACGTCCCCCTCCTTCAAGGGGAGGTCGGGATCCGGTGGGAGGATGACCTCGTCCCCCCTGACTATGGCGATGACGTAGACGCCGTACCTACGGGAGAGGGACAGGTCCTTGAGGCTCCTGCCTACGAAGGGGGAACCTTCCCGCAGGACTATCTCCTCTATCCGCATCTGATAGACGTCCAAGAATTCGCTCACCACGGGCTGCACTAAAAAGCGTCCTATGCGCATCCCCGCCCACTCAAAGGGGAGGATGACCCTGTCGGCCCCCGCCTTCCTTATCAACCTCCCTCCCTTCTCCGTTAGGGCCGTAGCCACCACGAAGAGCCGGGGGTTCAGGCTCTTGGCGTTCAGGACGACGTACAGGTTGGCGTGATCCGAGTCCAAAAGGGCTGCCAGTCCCTTCGCCCTATCTACCCCTGCCCTCTTCAAGGTCTCCTCCTCCGTCGCATCCCCCTCTATGGCGTTGTAGCCCATCTCCAGGGCCGCCTGTACCCTATCCCCCTTGACGTCTATGACGACGAAGTCCCTTCCGCTCTTGGCGAGGAACTCGGCCGCCTTCCTGCCCATCCTACCGAAGCCACACACTATGAAATGCTCCTTCATTCTCCTCATCCTGATCCTCCTCATACGGAAAATTTGCAGGAACTCCCTCTCTACCACCGCCCCAAAGATGCGGGTGATGAGGACGCTGATAGTACCCCAGCCGAACAGTATCACCAGGATGGTCCAAGCCCTACCGACGTCGCTCAAGGGTTTGACCTCGCCGAAACCTACGGTTGAGATGGTTATGACCGTCATATAGAAGGCCTCAAAGGGCCTCATATCCTCTATCAGGACGTACCCCAACGTCCCTACGGCCACCACTATGACCATCAGGGCGATCGGATAGAGTACCTTACTTGCCTTCCCCATCACCTGACGTTCAGTAGGGGTGTTAGCTTCTGGTCGTACGGCGCCACGATTACGGTATGGTTCTTGCTCCGGGCGAAGTCTTTCAGCACCTCAAGGTACTTCCACGTCAGGTACCGGTTCGTCAGTTGTCGGGCTATGATCTGTTGGGCCTCGGCTATACCCTGAGCCTCTATCCTCTTCCTCTCGGCCTCCAGTTTCTCCTTCTCAAGGACGTACTTCATCCTCTCGGCCTCCTGTTGGGCTATCTGCTTCTTCTCTATGGCCTCTAAGAACTTCTCCGGGAACTTCACCTTCCGGACGTAGACGTCCCTAACCACTATTCGGCTCTCCCTCTTCAGGGCGTTTATGAGGGCCTCCTTGAGGAGGCGGGAGAAGTCCTGCCTCATACTGTAGATCTCGCTCGTCTTGTACTGGGCGACGGCGTCCCTGATCTCCGACCTAACCGTCGGCACCACGAGCTTCCTCTCCACCGTCGTGGGGAGAGGGCGGCCGTAGTCTATCATAAGCTCGGCCACCTGATCAGGTACGAGGGCGTACCGTACCGTCGCCTCTATTATCACTGGCAGGCCGTCCTTGGACAGGGCCTCTATCGGGTCCAGACCCCTCTCGGCCGACTCCTCGGATACGAAGTCCAACGTAAGGTCGTAGACGGGTACGACGTAGATGCTCTGTACTCCGGGTACGAAGGGATGCACTCCGGGGGGAAGCTCCCGCTCGTCTATCACCCCGAAGGTACTCCTGACCCCCACCTCTCCAGACTCTATCTGGGCGCAGGAAAGGAGGGCGACGCTTAGGAGCGATATGCTCGGAATCTTACGCATAGAGCGTTCTATTATACGGTCCTATACGGCCCCTCTCAACCCTATAATACGTCCTCGTATGCTGACCCTCCTCTTTTTGAGTGTTTCTCCCGCTGACACGGCTTACTGGCAGAGTTTGGCCAAGAGGGTAGCGAAGAAGATCTACAAGGAGAGCAAGGGCGATTACTACGATGTGAAGATGTACAGAGACTCCACGGGGGTATATATTCTTTACCACAGCCGCTGGTACGTCGTGACCCCGTCGGGCTACAAGGTGTGGTACAGGACCCCTAAGGCCATAAAGCTCCCGCGGAACACCCCGGAGTACTTTGAGAAACTCGTCCTCAAAGAGTTGGACAGGAGCGGGGACGTAAAGTCAAGGGTGGGGGAGACCTTGGTGGCCATAAGCGGCTGCGGTCTGGCCGTGGTCGGGGGGCTGCTCGCCGTCCTCTTCTCCCTCCAGCAACAATGAGCCACCGCCTCCTCGTCGTAACCCCCTGGCCGGAGGATTGGAGGGGGGAGGGCAAACGTTTTCCGGAGGTGAGGTTTTTAAAAAGGAGGTTGGAGGGTTTCTTTGAGTACGACGTCCTCTCCCCCGACGATGGCATCCCCAAAGGTGAGTACGACGTAGTGTTTGCCCAGTCGGAGAAGGCCTACCCTAAAGCGAGGGAAGCCTACAGGAGGAGCGGGGCAAAGCGGTTGGTGGTGGCGATATACGGAGTCTTTGAGTACTTCCCACTTAGGAAGGTCTTTAAGCCCCTCCACAGGTGGAGGTACAGGGCCGTAGATAGGGCGTTCAAGGGTGGAGCCGACCTCTACCTCATAACGGACGACGGCTCAAAGGGGGAAATCGTAGCCCAGAGGTACGGCCGCCCCTACCTACTGCTACCCGTCCCCAAACCCCCGTGGGACAGGATAGATCGCTTGGAGGCCAGACGCCAACTCGGACTACCCCTCAACGGCCCCATCGGAGGTTTCGCCGGCGCCCTGAACAAACTCAAGGGAGCGCATCTCCTGCCGGAGATCCTCCGCCTCTCAAGGGGTACCTACCGCCTCGCCGTAATAGGCTACGGCCCCCTTCTCCCTACCGTCCTGAAGATGAGGGAGGAGGCACCGGACAGGGTATTCGTCTTGGACCCCCTGCCCTACGAGAGGATGAACCTCTTCTACTCGGCGGTGGATTTCGTCCTCGCCCCCTACCTCTACGGCAACAAGACGGCCGTCGTCGTGGAGTCCCTCGCCCTCGGCGTACCCGTCGTGGCCTTTAAGGCACACTCCACGGACGAGATAATCAGGAGCGGGTGGAACGGTTTCATCGCCTCCAACTTCAACGTAGAAGAGTTTGCCCATTACACCGTGAGGCTCGCCACTGACCCCGTCCTCCGGGAGACGATGGGAGAGGCGGCGAAGGTATCGGCGGAGGGCTTCCCCACGTGGGACCACAGGGCGTCGGTGGTCGCCCAGTCCCTCCTCCCCCTCTGATCACTTACCCTCAACGATGCTCAACTCAAGGTAGGTGAGGGTGGAATCCTTGTAGGAGGCGGCCTCCGGGGTATATACGTACTTGACCTGACCAACACCGTCGCACCACCACATATCCATAGCGTGGAGGGTGACGTCGGGGATACCCCCGGATAGGTAGAGGTCGTACCTCACCTTGGCACACATATTGAAGTGGCCGTAGGAGGTTTCGGTATCCTCAAAGCCCTCAACCTCGGCCCTGATGCGGAAGGACACGTCGTAGGTGTCCACCGAGTCGGGAACGGTGTCGTAGCCAACGGGATAGACCTTTATGGTGGCCTCCCCTCGGGCCATATCCCACGAGTCTCCGGGTCCGGCGAGGGTGTAGAAAAGGGGCAGGGGAACCCTGCCGCTGTCCGTCGTTATACTAACGAAGTGTGGCCTCCCCTCCAAGATCACCCTAAAGCGTGGGGGAAGGAACCTTAGAGGCTCCGCCACCATCACTAGGGTATCCTCCTTGAGGTAATAGATGAAGGTGTCGGCCACGCAGTAGCACGTGGGGAGGGGGTTGGTAGGGTTGCACACCTGCCCCTTCTGGCACTCGTAGGTCTTACGGACGTACACCTTCCGGGCCTCGTAGCCACCGTAGGACGTGTCGGCCACTATGTGGAGGGTGTCGGGCGTGTAGTACTTACCACGGGGACTCTCGTACTTGCCGGTCAGGACGAAGCGGGATGTGTAGCGGTAGAGCGTTCCCACCTGGAGGGGGACGTATATCCCCGGACTGAACCTGTACCTACATCCGAGCAGGACGCCCAAGGTTAGCAGACCCAGGCCCAGCCTTCTCATTCCACGACCTCGTAGACGAGGGGTCCCCTCTCCACCCTCTCGCTCCCTACGGTGAAGGCAACCCTAAGGCGGTTCAAGGCCTCTTCCAACCTCCCCTCATCGTTGGCGAATACCCGAAAGACGGTGTCCCCCTTCCGGACCCGGTCGCCGGTCTTCTTCAGGGTGAAGATGCACACCTTGTGGTCTATCCTGTCCTCCTTCTTCAGCCGACCTGCCCCAAGGAGTACGGCCGCCCAGCCTATCTCCTTCGTGTTCATCGCCGTTATGTATCCGTCCCCCTCCGCCTTCACTATGGCCTCGTACTCCGTCCGGATGAAGTCCTCCCTCTCTATGGCCTCGTAGTCCCCGCCGTGGGCCTCCACCATCTCCCTGAACTTCTTCAGGCCCCTACCGTCCCTTATGGCCTCCTCTATCAGCTCCTTACCGACGTCGGGGCTATCCACCTTCCCGCCGAGCTTGAGCATCCATCCGCCGAGGGTGATGACTATCTCCTTGAGGTCTTCGGGGCCGTGGCCCTTCAGGAGTTGAACGCTCTCGCATATCTCGCAGGCGTTGCCAGCGGCCCAGCCGAGGGGGACGTCCATGTTGGTGATGAGGGCGACCGTCCTGACGCCGTACCCCTTCCCTATGCTAACCATCGTCTCCGCCAGCCTCTTGGCGTCCCCGTACCTTTCCATAAAGGCCCCGCTGCCGGTCTTGACGTCAAGGACGAGGCCGGTCAGACCCTCGGAGAGCTTCTTGGACATTATGGAGGCGGATATGAGGGGGATGCTCTCAACCGTAGCCGTCGCATCTCTAAGGGCGTATATCTTCCTGTCGGCCGGGGCCAACTCCTCCGTCTGCCCGATTATGGAGGCCCCCACCTCCTCCACTATCCGTTTGAACTCCGGTATGCTCAAGGCGGTACGGTACCCCGGTATGCTCTCCAGCTTGTCCAAGGTTCCCCCCGTATGGCCGAGCGCCCTACCCGAAATCATAGGCACCCGTACGCCGTAGACGGCCACGAGGGGAGCGAGGGGTATGCTGACCTTGTCCCCCACACCTCCCGTTGAGTGCTTATCCACCCTTGGGGCGTCCGTCTCCCAGGTTATGGGCTTACCGCTCTCTATCATAGCGCGGGTTAGGGACAGGGTCTCGGCCTCGTCCATCCCCCTTATAAAGGCGGCCATGAGGAAGGCGGCCATCTGGTAGTCGGGGATACTCCCATCCGTGTAGCCATCCACCACGAACCGTATCTCCTCCTCGCTTAGGCTCAAACCGTCTCGTTTCTTCCTTATTACCTCAAGGACATTCACGCCCGAATTCTACCGCCGTAAGGTGAGCCGGATTTGGTATCCGGTAAGGCGGGGGTCTAACAGTTGGGGGCTTGGGATCCGTTCGGTGTAAAATTGAAATTTTCGTCATTTTTTATGCGCTATATTGGGATATTTTCAAATGGCGTTCAACAAACTTCCAGATTTTATGGGTATAGCGAAAAAACTTTCAGACCTAAGTTTGTAGGATAACGGGACCAGTATCACCCAATTATAAATCTTGATTCACGGGCAATTTTACAATTACGTTCAATATTTTGTGTAATTCTCGGTGGTGATTTATAAAAATAACAAAAAATACGAAATCTTACAAAAAATTGTAAAATTTTCCCAACTGTATAATGCCAGCCTCATGAAAGGGAAAGGTTTCGTTTTCTCTGCTCTCGCCATCGTCGGCACCGTGGCGTTGGCATCCTGCAAGAAGGGACTACCGGAGGAGCCGTACAAGACTATGCTGGTCGTCACCAAAAGCTCCATCGGTAGCGGATACAACAACACCTGGTTCCTCCCCTCCTATCTCCTGCGGGATAAGAGGGTACTCGCCACATGCGGGGTGGATACGTCTGCCATAATGGACAACGATGGGGACGGTTTCCCTGCTATGTCCATAGACGTAACCGCCTGCAGCGGAGACATAACCGAGGGGGACGTCTCCATCTCCTACAACGTAAGCGGGGACTTTACGATAGAGGACGGGGACGACTCCTCGCCGGGTGGGGGGAAGGTGCTTTTGAACGACGAGAGTACCTTCTCCATAGACGTGGGGGACATCTCCCTGAACATGACCTTTACCCCCAAGGGGGACGGGAGCGGATGGTACGACAACGGGAGCGCGTTGCTCGTCAATTCGGGAATAGATTACCAGAAGAGCAAGGGTAGCGGTGGTATCAACTTCAAAGCCTCCTTGGACACGGTGAAGGTGTCCTTCTCCACCAGCGAGAGCGGCTCCCTTCTGACGCCCAAGTCAGGCTCTATCAACCTGTACCTGAAGGCTTCCGTCTCATCCGTCCAGAGGAGTGGAGTCGACGGGAGCCACACGGACGGCGACTTCACCGCCAAGGTAAGCACCGAGGGCAACGCCACGGTAGGTTCCGACGGCAGGATCTCGTCGGGTAAGGCCTCCATAGACATAGACGGGGAGGCCACCACCAAGTCCTTTGAGGACGTGGAAGGTATATAGTCGCGACCTCAACGGGGCTAACGGGGGGACACGGTCCCCCCTTTTTTATCCGTTTTTCCTCCAGGAAGGCTCCCGCTTGTTGAGGAAGGCCTCTATTCCCTCCTGGGCCTCCTCCCCCGCCCTGGTCATAGCGAGGAGGTGGGCGGTGATGTGGCGGAAAGGCTCCCCGTAGAAGGGGCGGTAGAGCCTTAGGAGCTCCTTCGTCCTCCTTACGGCCTTTGGCCCGTTCTTCAGGAACTCCGCGACGAACCTTTCCCCCGCCTCCTCCAACTTTTCAGGCGGCACCACCTCGTCCACCAGCCCTATCTCCTTGGCCATCTCCGGCCCGAAGACCTCCCCCGTCAGGAAGAGCCTGCGGGCGGCGGCGAAGCCTATCCTCCGGAGGGCGAAGGAGGAGACCACCGATGGCACTATCCCCAGCTTAACCTCGGAGAAGGAGAAGGTGGAACCTTCGGCCGCCACGACTACGTCGCTTACGGCCACTATCCCCATACCCCCACCCCTCACGGCCCCCTTCACCAGCGAGAGGACGGGGACGGGGACGTTCTCCAAGGCGTGGTAGGTGTCGTAGAGGGCGAGTGCGTCCTCGTAGTTCTCCTCGTAGGGGGCCTTACCCATCTCCCGCATCCAGTTCAGGTCCCCACCTGCGCAGAAGTGCTTCCCCTCCCCCGTTATTACCAGGACCCGGAGGCTCTCATCCTCGGAGATTTCCCGCAGCAGTGTGCGCAGCTCGGAGAGCATCTGCCGGTTGAAGGCGTTCCCCCTGTGGGGCCTGTTGAGTACCAGCCTCCCAACACCGTCGCTTACGGAGTACTTGACGGTCTCCATAGGGGTGAATGTTATAGACGGAGGACACCTAACCGAGTACCCCCTTCAGCCTCCGGTACACCTCCCCGTAGGCCTTCACCAGGTCCCCCAGGTCCTTCCGGAAAACGTCCTTGTCGTAGGACCTCCCCTCATCGTCCCATATCCTGGAGGTGTCCGGGCTTATCTCGTCGGCAAGGAGGAGGTTCCTATCGCTGTCGTACCCGAACTCGTACTTTATGTCTATGAGGCGGAGGCCGGCCCTTGAGAAGAGATCCGTCAGGAGGGCGGTTGCCTTCAGGGAGAGGTCCTTCATACGCTTCAGCTCCTCCTCCGTCGCCCATCCGAAGTATATGGCGTGGCCTTCGCACACCAAGGGGTCGCCGAGGTCGTCGTTCTTGTAGAAGTACTCAACGAGGGGAGGGGACAGTTTCTTACCCTTCTCCAGACCGAGCCGTTTCACTATGCTACCCGTGGCCACGTTCCGCACTACGACCTCAACGGGGAGGATGCGCACTTTCTTGGCGTAGAAACCCCGCTCCCCGGCCCTGACGTAGTGGGTCGGTATCCCCTTGCCCTTCAGGTACTCAAACAGGAGGTTGGAGATGCGGGCGGTTATCTCCCCCTTACCCGGAGGGGCGGCCCTCTTCTGGCCGTTGAAGGCGGTTACGTCGTCCTTGAACTCAACGAAGACGAGGTCCCCTTCCGCCTCGTATATTCGCTTGGACTTGCCCTCGTAGAGGAGACGCATACGCTATTATACTGGGGTAGGGAATGGGCTACCTGACCACCACCTTGAAGATCCCTACCCGCTCCTTTCCCCTCCTCACTTCTATGAGCTTTATGCCCCTACTCAAGGGGAGGGCCAAGGTGTGGGTCCCGACGCCGAGGTACCCCTTCCACGTTTCTACAAGCCTACCGGAGGGGTCAAACACCCGTAGGGTGTAGGAGCCGGGTTGGGCTACCTTTATAGTTAGGCCACCGCCGTACGTCCCCCTTACGACCGCCTTGGAACATACGTCCCCTTCGCCGACGAGGAGGTCGTAGTCCCCACCGAGGGGGCATATGGTGTCGGCCGCTAGGCCGCTCCCGGTAGATACGTAGGCGTCCCTTACGGAGAAGTTGAGGGTGTAGAGGCTGTCCCTCGTGGGGAAGGCGTAGATGGATACGCTCTGGAGGGTCAGGGATACGTCCATTACGTTCCCGCATATGGACGGGCGGAGGTACCTACCGGCGGAGTCCAACTGCGCCAGGACCACGTCCCCGCCGGAGGAGAGGAGGAAGACGACGTGTTCGTCCCCGTTTACGGTTGATGGGATAGCGTACCTACCCACGTCGTACCCGGAGGTGGAGTACTCCCGCGCCCATACGAGGTTCCCGGAGGTGTCCATCTTTATAAGGACGGCGTCCCCGTCCATCTCGGCGGCCACGTAGACGTACCCGTCGGAGTAGTGGAGGTTCCTGACGCGGTCAAGGGTGCCGTTGGAGACCACCCGCCTGGCCCACAGGACGGCGCCATCGCTCCCCCTGACCTTCATTATCAGGATGTCCCGGTAGGAGGGGTCGTTGGCCGGAGACTCCCATGCGTTGGAGTACCCCCCGATGATGAAGTTTCCGGAGGGTAGGACGGTTACCCCTATGGCGCTCTCGCGGCTCCCCGAAACGAAGTAGTAGGAGGGTTGCCCCCTGTAGCGACGGGTCCATACCGTGTCTCCAGAGGAGGTCATCTTTATGGCGTATATGTCCCAGTCCTCCGGGTCCCCCGACGTGTAGTTCCGCAGGCTGTCCTCCACCCTCCCTACGATGATGTAGTTTCCGGAAGGGTCCCTCTCTGCGTCAAAGAGGAGCTGGGCGAGAACGGTGTCCGTACCGAACTTGAACCTCCCTATCCTCCTCTGCCAGAGTATGCTGCTGCCGTCGGAGGCGAGCTTGAGGACTATGGCGTCAAAGTCCCCAGGTACGGCGGGATCGCTCCGGGTGGCATCGGTCTGGCCTACGAGGATGTACCCCCCATCCTCCATTACGTCCCAAACCTTGTCCGTCTCGTACGCGTGGGTGGGGCTGGCCCCTATCCTCTTGGCCCACTGTACGTTCCCCCAAGCGTCGGTCTTGATTACGAACAGGTGGTGGGTGTCGGAAGGGTAGGGCATAAGGCCTGTGTATCCCACCATCAGGAAGCCGCCGTCGGAGGTCCTTATCATCCACGTGGCGTGATCCTCCCTGCGGGTCGCCGACCCTATCCTCCTCCCGTAGACCTTCTGCCAAACTATCCGGCCGAGGGTGTCGGTCTTCAACAGAAAGAAGTCCCCGTCCCCTAATCCCCCGGAGGAGAAGGAGTTGGTCTGTCCGAACATAACGTAGCCGTTCCACATCCTCACTACGGTGTAGGGCGTCTCTATCCCCGACGCTCCGTATCGGTATATGAAGGTTGAGAAGTACCCAATCACCGCCAAAAACATAGACCGAATTCTAAGGTCGCACCACCTCCTCCATTATACCCTGCTGCCGCAGGAGGGACAAAGCGACTACTTCAACCCTTTAGGAACTTCTCCATCTCCCTCCTGTACCTCTCGTAGAGGGGGAAGGCCTCCGTAAGCTCCCTGACCTTCCTCCTCGCCCTCTCCTTCACCCCCTCGTCCTCCGGAGATTTCAGGACCTCTGCTATTATCCGGCCTATCTCCCTCATCTCCCCCTCCTTCATACCGCGGGTGGTGAGGGCGGGGGTGCCTATCCTTATGCCGCTGGCCCGCGTCGGGGGGAGGGGGTCGTCCGGTATGGTGTTCTTATTTACGGTTATCCCCACCTCGCCGAGGAGTCTCTCGGCCTTCTTACCGGAGATGCCGAGGTCCCTCAAGTCTACCAACATCAGGTGGTTGTCCGTACCGCCGGAGACGAGCTTGAGACCGTTCTCCATAAGGCTCTCGGCCAGAGCCTTGGCGTTCTTTACTATCTGATTGGCGTACTCCTTGAAGGAGGGCTGGAGGGCCTCCTTGAAGGCCACGGCCTTGGCTGCTATGACGTGCATCAGGGGGCCGCCCTGCATTCCGGGGAAGACGCTCTTGTCCACCAGCTTACCGAGTTCGGGGTCGTCCGTCATTATCATGGCACCCCTCGGACCCCGGAGGGTCTTGTGGGTGGTCGTGGTTATAAAGTGGGCGTAGGGGACGGGGGAGGGATGGACGCCTGCGGCGACCAGTCCGGCTATGTGGGCTATGTCGGCCATAAGGTAGGCCCCGACCTCGTTAGCTATCTCCCTGAAGGCCTTGAAGTCTATCTCACGGGGGTAGGCGGAGTATCCGGTGACGATTATCTGGGGTCTGTACTTCTTGGCCAGAGAGCGCACAAGGTCGTAGTCTATGCGTCCGGTTTCGGGATTCACACCGTAGTACTGGACCTTGTAGAGCTTCCCGGCGAAGTTCACGGGCGAGCCGTGGGAGAGGTGGCCTCCGTGGTCCAGTCTCATGGCGAGGATGGTGTCGCAGGGCTTCAGTACGGCGAAGTACACGGCCATGTTGGCCTGTGTCCCGCTGTGGGGCTGGACGTTGGCGTGCTTGACGTTGAAGAGCCTCTTCGCCCTCTCCCTCGCCAGCTCTTCGGCCACGTCCACGAACTCGCACCCTCCGTAGTACCTCTTTCCGGGGTACCCTTCGGCGTACTTGTTCGTCATTACGCTGCCCATGGCGGTGAGGACGGCGAGGGATACGAAGTTCTCGGAGGCTATCAGCTCAAGGCCCTCGTGCTGGCGGACGGCCTCCTTGTATATGGCCCCGTAGATTTCGGGGTCGGTGTTGTACAGTTCATCAAAGAACATAGAAGGTATTTTACCCCCTGTTGTTTTCGGAGGGGTAGGGTGATGCATTGAGGGGGTGGGGATCCGTCCCCCAGAACCTTGAAATGGGATTTCAAAAATCATGAGGTACAACTGGCAGTTTTATGAAGTTTGGGTATTAATTTATTTAAGTTGCTATTGTAAATTTTAAAGAAAATCCGCTATGCTAATCATTTTTAAGAATTAACGAAAAAATTATATAAGAAAAATTTTTAAGATGTACTTTAAAAAAGTTTAATAATTTAAAAGTGCATCTGTAGGATTTCCGGTAGATTCGTGCCAAAATTGTGTATTCTGTCATTTTTATATATTATTAGTATTATACTGAAAAATAATACTCCATCTACCATCGTTTTAATTTAAAATTATAACCAAAACTGTTTTAAACTCAATCACAAATTTTAAGCGGTATAGAGGGCAGCCCGTCCTTACGATTTGGAGAACTCTACACCAACGCCCTCTCAAACTGAGCTTCGGGAAGTGCAATTGGTACTACGATACAAAATCCCGCACTAACGTTCACGAGGACTGTACCACTCTATCCACCAAATACCTGAAGGGGTGTTCCCTGAAGAGGAAGGGGATGGTCCTGACAGGTTTTACATCGCTGTTTAGAATTGCGGCCAGTTCATGGCCAGCGAAGTGGGCTTCGTCGGGGTCCCGGAGGTCAAATTTGAGCTTAGCCAAGAGGGTGATTTTCATATTTACCATTGCTTAAGATATTTATTATAAAAATACTCAAAAGATCTATTTTTGCGTCTCGCCTCGTCTATAGAAAAGTGATTTAAAATTTCTATCAGAAAGTTTATACGAGAATAAGAGAATTTCTTGGGAATTAACTTATTAAATTCCTCCTTTGTGATATTGTCTGTATTTGAAAAACATTTAATTTTGAGCTTTATACAGTCCTCATCACTCAATCCCGCCAGATACCAGCCCTCTATCTCCCTTATTACGATCAATACCCTATTCGGGCTGATTTCTTTGCAACTTTTAATAATCTTTGATTTTTTACCAGTAATGCACGGCGCATCGTTGATGTCGGCAAAGAAGAGATAGTCTGCTCCCATACTTTTGATTGATTTTATCAAATTGCACAGTTTGTCCTTCTTTTCCTGTGCGTACTTTATGATTCTGACGTAATCGTATTTTTTCATAAACTCCGGTTCTATTACGTACCTGATAAACCTCTCATCATCGTTCCCTTCAACGAATATGAACAACCGTCTGTACGAGGCCATACCTCAAACCTCCAGTAAGTTCTGCACATAAAGCTCATCAATACCTATATCGTTCTCTAAAAATATTTTAACCTCTTCCCTCTTTGCAGGGCGTGAAATTTCCGAAAATCCTTCCCTATTACGGGAGATAAGCAAGAGATTTTCCAGGCCGGCATGTTTGACGAACTCCGGGTTGTGTGTGGTGACCAAAATCTGCTTATGTCTGGAAGCGTCCTTCATCATTTCAACCACTCTGGAAATCAGATGTGGATGAATGTTCCGTTCAGGCTCTTCAATAATAACAAACGGTTTCCTCTCAAAGAACAGAGCTACAATAAGCGCGGTTATGTTTATTGTACCATCGGAGATTAAAGATGCAGGAATATACTTTTTTCTTGAGTAGGACTCTTTCAGCTTGAATAGAATGGATTTGTCTGCAAACTTCTCAACGTCAAGGTTCTCTACGAATGGAAGGAGATCTTTTATGAGATTAAACAGTTTTTCTCTTTCCTCTTTCCTTGATAAAATGTTTTTGAGAACTATGGATAGATTGCTACCATCTTCCTCCAATTCAGCTTTTCCTGTGATAGGATGAGCCTTTTTAGGTAATTTAGGATCGAAATCATATAGTGCTATATTATTTAAAATAAACGAACCCTTTACAGGTCTTATCGGAGGCAATATGAGTATAGGTGCCTCTATAAGTAGAGTTAGCTCCGGCAACTTCTCTACAGCTACAAAGAATAATTCATCTCTATTTACAGGTATATCAGGATACTTATTAAAATTGACTATTATTTTATTTCCGTTGTGATAAATGATTATCTCCCCTTTGCCAATCTCTTTAAATCCTAAAGTTCGTGTGTCTTTGATCTTTTCTTCCATTTTTAAAAATCTAATTTTATGAGTTAAAACATCTTTTTCTATCCTAAAACCTGCCCCTCTTTTTCTTTTATAAAATCTTAATGAAAATTCATAAACAGTTTCTATCAATTCAGTACTAATTATACCTATTTTAGTTTTTTGAGGAAGTGTTTTATATTTTTCACCAAAAATAACTTTTATGCGCAAATTCTCTTTGTGTTCTATTTTAATATTCCTGATATATTCCACTCCACCTTGTAGGGATATGGCATTTTCCAATCCATGCTTTACTATATCCCTCAAAAACCTAAAAATACTCACAAAATTTGACTTGCCGGAGGCATTTGCACCAATTAAGACGTTGAATCTCCCAAGGTCAACTCTCAAATCCTTAAAACTCTTAAAGTTCCTTACTTCTATCCTCTTTATAGCCATCCTCACCGCCCATTATACGGGCGGCATCAAGATTTAAAGGTCACTTCTGGAAAATCAATATATCTTCTACGTTGATCTTCCCCTTATCCGCCTTTGAAAGCCCGTGCTGGATCACATCCACGAGTTTGAAACCCTCCGATACGCCCAGCTCCGATAGAATCCGCGACGTTTCAATTCTCCTCTCCTCACCGTTTATAATCCAGCGATGGTATTTACTGACAACCATGACGTAATATTTTCCGGGTTTTAAGACTCTAAAACACTCCCTAAACGACAGTTTCATCATCTTCAGATAGTTCCTGACAACGTTTGCCTTGGATGACCTTCGGGATTTTTTTAGTAAAGTTATCAGATCTTCACTAGATTCGGGTAGTTTCAGGTCATACTTGTCAAATTTTGAATAGTACTCTTTGGTAGCTCCGAATTTCAAATCCTCATCAAAGCCAAGAATAACTATTGAAACCTTGTTGTTTCCGATATAGTCCAGGGCATCAAAGTAAGGGGGTGATGTCAGTATTCCGTCTATGGATCCATCCTCCAAAAAATGCATACTTGTGGAATCGGCCTTTACTATCCTTATCTTTCCACTATTAAGGTTTATTCCCAACTTTTCGGCCAGCTTCAGGGTAGCATACAGGGTTAGATACCTATCTTCAACGTAGTTGCGGAATGAAGTCGTAAAATCGTTGCCCCTTTTCTTCTCGGAGAACTCTATGATCTTCTGACTTAACATCAGGAGGAGGAACTTTTTTGCTTTCTCATATTTGATATTTTCTATTTCGTTTTTCAGATAGGCGATCTTTTTAAGATGTGGTATAATGTTTGAAACTATCTTACTGTTTCCTATTTGCTTCAGTAGATTTTCCCTAATCCTTCTTATCTCACCGGAAATATCCCCGGAAAACATATCCCGTTCCCTGTAGCGGCCACTGAAAAGTTTTACTATCTCCCCCCTTAATCTCTGTATATCGTAGTTCAAATCTCCCTTAACTTCGGATATGAGCTTTCCTATCCTTAGGATCTCAACCCCTACGGCGTTCAATCCCATAGTAGGAGCATCCGCTATAAAGGCACCGGACCCTGCAAAGGGGTCCAGAACAGTAGCGCCCTCATCCACCTTGAGAAGGTTTATCAAGGCCCTTGATATTCTCGGATCCCCCTTGCCCTTGTACTTGTGGAGGTAGTGAAGAAAGGGTTTGCGCAGGTCGGTTGATGCCCAATCTACGAAATCCCCTATGTGTCTCTTACCCAGACCGAGATGGGGGGCGCGGAAATGGTTGTTCCTCAAATGATGTATAAGTTCCTCCAATCCCCTCTCTATGCCCTTTTCCTTTTCAGAAAGGTATTCATCCAAGTTCTTCGTCCCCTTCGGAGTAATGGCAACGTAGGGTAGTTTCTTAACGTCAGCTGCGTACTCAAATAAGGTCTGGATGGGAAATAACCTTACCACGAATATCCCATCATTCGCGGTAAGAATCTGAAACAGATTTTCGTTAGTTAGGGATAGCTCCCGCTTTAACTCCTCTTCACTCTTAGAAGTTTCAACTATAAGGTATATTTCCCTAAAAAATGCCGGTCCGTATATAAGTTTATCGGTCCTAACGTTTTTAACCTTCGCCAGATATCCCTGTACCTCTCCGAGGTAAAGGTTCCGGGTGATTATGCGTACTGCAACCTCGTTTAACTTGTTGAAGGGGTGTTCCCTGAAGAGGAAGGGGATGGTCCTGACAGGTTTTACGTCGCTGTTTAGAATTGCGGCCAGTTCATGGCCAGCGAAGTGGGCTTCGTCGGGGTCCCGGAGGTCAAATTTGAGCTTGGCCAAGAGGGTGATTTTCATACTCTGTCAAGCCTGCTTTTTCCCACCCAATCCCCCTCCCTCAAGTAGAGATACTTCCACCTCTGACCGCTTTTACTGTTGATGATGTTGCACCACTTTTGGGCGGCGAGGTTCTTATCGGGTACTTGAATCTCCTCCCTCCCTTTAGTTTCAACGATATACATCCCATCCTTCGTCTTAACGATGAAATCTGGATAGAACCTCCTCCACTTCCTTTCCCTTGAATCATAGTAATCTATCTTAAGGCCTACAATATGGGGAACGTTCTTTATAAAGGAGACGACATCTTCGGCTTTTGTCAAGAAATTTACGAAGTCTGCCTCCATATCGTTATCCACAGGAGAGGATGGCACTTTTATCTGCTCGTCATCCTCGTAGGCTATCCTGACGAGTAAGCTCTTATCCGAGTCCATAAAGTCCTTGTTCCAAGGGAAACTCTCAAGGTCGTCTATACCCCTCACTTCCTTTAATTCAACTTCATCTGAGAACATGGGGTTTTTAAGGATGTTTTTGAAGGCATCTAAGATGGCCTTCTTGACCTGCGGATACCATCCCTTAGCCGATAGAAACCTCAAAACTCCATCGTCAAGCTCCACGGGGGAGTCAAATAACCTCTCGGTTATGTACCTCTCAAGGTATTCTAAAAGCAGGTGGAAGGAGTTGGGAAGTGGTATTTCGTTCTGTAAATCCTTTGCCAATTTTACCAGACGCACAGCAGGAACATCGTAGAGGTAGGTTTCAATCTCCCCTTTGTCCAAGACCCTGTCCTTCATATCAACAACTTCGTACTCGTATCTCTTACGGAACGCTTCAATCTCGTCGTATTTGAAGGTGCGGGATGGGAGCTGGGAGAAGGCGGTATCTATTATATCTTTTAAATTTATACTCTCGTTGAAGGACATAGCCTCGTAAATCGGTATTTCAAACTTCATCTCATCGCTTGCATCTATCCGCGGGCCAAAGGATACGAAGAATTTATCCGGAGCTACAGGTATCTTGAAGCCCTCAATCTGCTCAAGATTATCAAGGATCTTCAGTAGGTTGGGAGGTCCCACCACCTCCAAAATATTCACCCAATTATCAACATCTACACCCTCGTTCGGGAAGAGCTTCCTAAGTCCCCTACCTATCACCTGTTCGGGGAGGACCTCCCTCTTTGAGGCGTAAGACCTAAGACCGAGTATAACCGTCACGGACCTTACATCCCACCCCTCGTTCAACATCATAACGCTTGATATTACCTCAATGGGATTGTCGGGACGGTCAAGGTCCCTTACCAGCGTTAGGGCCAACTCTTTATCTATCTTCCTCTCCTCACCATCAATTTCTATCTTTGAAACTATTTCCTTCCCTCTCTTCTTGAGCTTGGCCTTCCAGTTGTCAAGCTCTGAATGTATTAGCATCATATTGGAGGGGTTTATGTCGGGTTCTTTAAGTAGTCTTTCGTATATGGCCTCTGCGGTTGATATATCATCCGCCATTATGAAAAGAACGGACTTTTTACCCAGCTCTTTCAACTTCTTTTTATGTTTCCTCCATCTATCAAGGGCGGCGTTTATGTAGGGCATGAGGTCTTCTAAGGAGAATCCCCTCTTTATCGCCGGGGCGTTATGTACCAGCACTTTGGCAGGATACTTCACTATTCCCGTTTGAATTGCCTCCCTTAGGGAAAAATCAACGATTATCCAAGGGAACAAAGCCCCATCCTCATCCTTCGGGGTAGCGCTGAAATCAAGTTCCATAAATATACCCTTTGAATGGCTTTCCTCTAGCTCTTTGTGCAGATCCCATAGGTAGTTTTGCCAGCTGCTCTCCTCTCTATGGATGTGATGGGCCTCATCTTTGAGTATCATCAGATTCGGGTAGTTTTTTAGTATCTCCCACAGTTTGATTGACGTAGCCTTGTAGGGATCGTTTCCCGGATCGGGTAAGTCAAACAGTGTAGCTATAACGTCTTCCTTCCTCCTACTTTTCTTTCTAAATCCTATCTGATGGATGTTGCTCACGAATATCACCCCTTCATCATCCGGAGGTGGGAATCTATCGGCGTCCGAGAAGGTGTCCCTCGTTATAACCCGCAGTTTAAAATCTTTTTCCCACTCCTCCGGTATGAGATGAAACCCTCGGTAAATTGAGAGATCCTCAAGGTCCCTTCTCAACCTGTCATACACTATGAGGTTGGGAGCGACGAACAGGAAGAACCTCGCGTACCTATCTACGTCCTCGTAAAGATAGTTAAAAAACGACCATACACTCAAAAGGGCCATAGTCAGGGTCTTACCTGAGCCTGTGGCCATCCTAAAGGCATATCTCGGATATATGTCGTATTTATCGTAATTACCGACCTCAAAAGCTCCGAATTTTTTCACTAAGTCGCTAACCTTAGTTATTTCCTCCACTTCGTAAAGGTAAATAAGGGTCTCAACTGCTTCTCTTTGAGAGAACCAGAATACTTTATCCCTTGGACGCTCAAACCAGAAGTCCAGTAAGTACCTCGTCGTATCCGAGACATCCGGATAGCCTTTCTCCCTCCACTCCTTTACCTTCAATCTGAGATTATTAACACAAACGGCCTCGGAAGGGTATCGGGCGTAAGGGTTTCCCTTCTTCCTCTGACTGTTCGCCCACGCTACCCCATCAAGGATGTATTTTTTGAACCGTCTTTCAACTAAATCAAGGAAATTCTCATCTATTCTGATCCATTTCGGGTAAGGCTCAAGGATTGAATGGGGAGGTATAAAGGTTATGTCTGCAGGGGGTTTTTCGACCTCAATTGTAGGAAAACTGCTCTTCCTTTTCCTCGGCATATTTTACCCCCTTACATTAACGATTACCTCCTTTGATGTCTCCCCTCCAAAAATATCCGTTATCTTGACCACTACCCTATAAGTCCCCGGTTCGCTATACGTGTGCTTAGCCTTCACTTCTACCTTACCCTCACCGGGTTTCCTATCAAAACTGACGAAGTCGTGCTTAAACACCGTCCCATCGTAGTTCCAGTCTACTGCCCAGTAATTTATGAGAGGGAGGAAGTACTTCCTCTTGGTGGCGTCCGTCTTGGCCTCCTCTATCCTCTTTCTTATCTCCTCCTCAAGGTCCTCGTAGCCGTGGGGAAACCTGACCCAGAAATCCTTTATTTCAAGCTCAACCTTCAGCCCGTCCTCCCTAACGGCAAGCCACACGTATCCCGGTTCAACGAACCGTAGATGCTTCCTTACTTCCTCGTCAAAGGCGAGTTCAAAGCTAACGAGTTTTGATAGGTCAAGTTTGTACTTCTTCATCACCTCCTCAAGTTTTGAGATGGGAGGAATGTGCAGTAGTCTTAACTTAACCTCTTGCATCTCCCAGATGTCCTTGGCCCTCTCAAAGGTGTCCGGCGCCCAATCCCAGCCGAGTATTACAAGCGTCCATCCCTCCCTGTAGAACGGAGTTTCTTTAAACTCCTTAATAACCTCGTAAATCTCGGCGGGCGTGACAGGGAAGTTCGCCTGTCCAACGTGGATTATTTCCTTATCTTTCCGCTTCAAACCGTGCAGGTATTTGAAGGGCTGTTTCATCCTTTCAGCCCCGTAGAGGTTCAGGATGAGGTTTATAACCTCGGAGCGATTTTGCATCTTATCGGTCATATAGTTGGCTATGGTAATGAGGTAGAAGGGTCTCGGTGGTTTATCGTATCTGGGTCTTTTCCGCTCGTCCTCAACCTTTATGCCAAGGGCCTTTGAGCGGGCTATATCAAGGAGTCTCTTTCTCGTTACGTGAACGGCATACTTTGACATATCCACACATACCCAACGCCTTCCCAATTTCTCCGCAACCGCCGCTAAGGTGCCAGAGCCACAGAAGAAGTCTGCCACTATATCCCCTTCGTTTGAGGATGCAAGGATGATGCGTTCAAGGAGTTTTTCGGGTTTTTGGGTGGGGTAATTTATTTTTTCTGGGTTCCAACCAGTCACTACTTCTATGTCGTCCCACCAATCTGTAATGAATTGCCCTTTTTCTAAATCAATCTTAATATCTCCATATACTTTAGCATATGTACTATGAATCCCTACCTGTTGTGTACTTTCTTTATAAGGTTTTCGTAGTAAAGGTTCATCTTTGTTAAATGTAACTTCCTTAGTTTTTGAATATCTTAGGATTACATCATGTTTCCGTGGAAAATCCTCTTTTGGCTGTCCTCCGCCTCCATAACACCACACAATCTCATTCCTAAAATTCTCCCTCCCAAAAATCTCATCCATCATCAACTTCACATAATGCACCATCCTGTAGTCCAAATGCACGTAGATAGACCCGTCATTCGCCAACAGCTCCTTCATCAAAACGAGCCTCTCGTACATATAGGTGAGGTAGGACGCTATCCTCTCCTCCGGAGTTCTCCCTCCCCACATATCCCTATAGGCGAGCTCCTCCACAATTGATGGGTTCTTTACGATTTCGTTCTTCGGTATAAATCTCTTCCAGCTTTCCGGCATAGGTACTTTAAAGGAAAAATCAGCACCGGTTGCAAAGGGAGGGTCAATATAAATGAGCTTTATCTTCCCCCGCAGGTTGAGCTTATCACCGTTTATACTGATACCCTGCAAGAGTGAAGATATAGCCAGCTTGTTGTCTCCCCATATCAAAAGGTTCTTCCAGTTCTTCGGATAGTTCTTCGGCCACTCCTCTTCGGGGAAGATAGGAAACAGGTTCCTACGGGTTGAGCGTTTTTTGTCTATACCGAGAAGCTCTATCTTTTGAAAAGGTAAGGGAATCCTCTTAACCTCTCTTACCTTCCCATAGTTCCTATCAACGCTATCCCTCGTAAATCTCCTTTCCCTCTTCCCATCCCAGAGCAGCTCAACCCATCCGTGCATACGACGGGTATTATATAGGGGGAAATACGTCGCCGACCTCAACCCTCCCCCTTCGCCCCGTTAAAATCCCCACCTGATGGAGAGAGAGTACAACCCCCGCAGGATAGAGGAGAAGTGGCAGAGATTCTGGGAGGAGAGGAAGCTCTACAAGGCCCCGGAGCCGCCCAGACGCAAGTACTACGTCCTTGAGATGTTTCCCTACCCCTCCGGTAAGGACTTGCATATGG
>WGAN01000130.1 GCA_015494805.1 Caldifarciminota bacterium | reverse complement strand
TCTTAAGGCACATCTCAAGGGTGAAGGTCCTCCTCTTCGTCCTTGACGGCACCCGCGACCCGGAGGGGCAGTACGAGGCCCTCCTCTCCGAACTCTCCTCCTACGACCCCGACCTCTTAAACAGGCCGAGGATAGTCGTCCTGAACAAGATAGACCTGTTGGACTCCCTCCCGGACCTACCCTTTGATTACCTGCCCGTAAGCGCCAAGACCGGGGAGGGGTTGGAGGAGCTGAAGAGGGTCCTGATGAGGACGGTCTGCCCCCTGAAGACGGAGAGGAAAGTTGAGGATAAGGGTTGAAGGGCTGAAGAAGGCCTACGGCGGAAGGGTGGTCCTGCACATCCCGAAGTTGGAGATGGGGACGGGCAGGTACATAATAAGGGGACCGAACGGCTCCGGTAAGAGTACCTTCCTCAAGATACTCGCCGGGATAGTGCGTCCCACGGAGGGGGAGGTGAGGGTCCTCGGCGGGGACCCTTTCAAAGACCTACGGATCCGGCGGCGGATAGCCTTCGTGGGCCACAGGACGGGCCTGATAGAGGACCTGAACGGCCGGGAGAACGCCGTACTCTTCCTGTGCGGCCTCTTCTCGTGTCGTAAGGTAGGGCGATTCCTCGCCCTCGCCGAGAGGTTGAAGGTGATAGACGTCCTAAACAGACCGGTAAGGACCTACTCCCGCGGGGAGAGGACGAAGGTATCCGTGGCCATAGCCCTCGCCTCTGGAAAGGAGGTGGTCCTCTTGGACGAGCCTTTCGCTCCCTTGGACCCTCCTTCCAGGGAGGTCCTATCCGAACTCGTAATGGCCGTTGAGGGGACGGTCGTCCTAACCGCCCATGGGGACATACCGCCTCTAAACGGGGAAACGATTACATTCCCCGCCCATCACGGCTGGAGTTCCGGCGTATAATACAGCCACCATGATGATGTTTTTGAGCGCGGCGTTGATAGAGCCGCAGTTGGAGGCGAAGTTGAGTGGGGCTGCTCCCGACCAGAAGTTCAAAGTGATCGTCTATCTCAAAGAGCAGCCCGACTACGAAGGCTTCCTTAGGATGTACCCCGCCAAGTCCCACAGGAGCCGCCAGGTCCTGAAGTCCTTCTTCCAAAGCGTCAAGGACCTCGCCAACCGTACCCAGCCCGCCGTAGTGGCCCGCCTTGAGGCCCTCGGCATAACGAAGTACAAGAGGTTCTGGATCCGCAATATGATAGCCTTTGAGGCTACTGCCGAGCAGATAAGGGCCCTCGCATCCGATCCCAACATAGACCGCATAGCCGAGGACAAGCAGATCTTCCTGAAGCCCCTCGCCCGTCCGAGGGACCCTGCCGACATAACCCCCGACGCCGTCGCCTGGGGTGTGAGGAAGATAATGGCCGACTCCGTCTGGATCAACCTCGGCATAGACGGGAGCGGTGTCCTCGTCGGTTCTATGGACTCCGGCGTCATGGCCTCCCACCCTGCCCTCAACGGTAAGGTGGTCCTTTGGTACGACGCCTACGGTGGCTCCTCAACGCCTACGGACGAGTCTAGCTGCTACTACCACGGTACCCATACCACGGGGACCATACTCGGTGGGGATGGCCTCGGTTCCTTCTCCGAGGACATAGGCGTTGCACCGGGCGCCCACATTGCTATGGTGCGTATATTCGGAGGTTCTGGATGCGGTACCTACCTCTCCACCATCCACGACGGTTTCCAGATGATCACCAGTTGGAAGGTGGACAGTGGCTACAACATAGTCGCCGTGAACAACTCCTGGGGTAGCTCTTCCACCACCAGTACCGAGTTCTGGGACGACGTCCTCGCCTGGCGCTCGGCCAACATCATTCCCGTCTTCTCCATCGGGAACAGCGGTCCCGGTGGCGGTACGGCCGGTACCCCCGGAAACTTCCCTACGGTCATAGGCGTGGGTGCCACGGACAACAGCGACAACATAGCCAACTTCTCCTCCCGCGGCCCGGCTCCCAACTCCAGCCCCTGGAACAACACCTCCTACTGGCCTCGCAGCGACTGGAACTACATTAAGCCCAACATCTCCGCTCCCGGCGTCAACGTCTACTCCTCCTACGGTTCCTCCGGCTACACCACTATGGACGGTACCTCCATGGCCTCCCCTCACGTGACGGGTGCCATAGCCCTACTCTTCCAGAGGAACTCCTCCCTGGACTTCTCCACCGTCTATAACCTCCTTCTGGACTACTCTGATCATTACGGGGACTGCGCCTCCTACCCCAACAACAACTGCGGTTGGGGCCGTCTGAACGTCTGGAACGCCATTCAGCACGTACCCACCACCACGGACCCCTACCTCGTAGCTAACAGCATAACCGTGGATGATGCCGCCGGCAACAACAACGGCATAATGGACCCCGGCGAGACGGTGGATATAATCGTTGCCCTCCAGAACACCGGTGGAGCGGACGCCAACAGCACCTCCGCCACCCTCTCCACCTCCAGCCCCTACGTTACCATCACGGACAACTCCTCCTTCTACGGAACCATAGCCGTATCCTCCACGGTTGATAACTCCTCCGACCCCTTCACCGTGCAGGTCAGTCCCACGGCCCTCGTGGGTATGAGCGTACCCTTTGAGATGTACGTAACGGCCAACGGAGGCAGCTACGTTGATACCATACGCTTCAACCTGACCATAGGCACCCCCATAGACCTTATAACCATAGACACCGGCACGGCCACCCTAAGCATAAGCGCGACCACCGGTGGTATAGGCTGGGACAGCCCGGATCACACCTCCGGTGTCGGTTTCATCTTCCCGGAGGGTGGAAGCAACCTCCTCTACTACGGTGGCGTGGCCTTCGGAAACGCTCCTAACTACGTCCCCGACTCCTGGTACGATGGCGGAGACCTCGCCCGCTACTGGGGTGGGACCATGCGCACTACCCCCCTCTACGGGGATCAGAACGGTGCCGCCGGGTGGAGCGATGCCGGCCACTCCTCCCCAAGGGGTATAAGGCTGGATCTGGACGCCTACGCCTACGACGACTACAGGCCCAACTGGGTCTTCCTCCGCTACAAGCTGATAAACGAGGGTAGCTCTACGGTTAGCAACCTCTACATCGGCGTCTTCGCCGACTTTGACGTTATGTCCAGCGATTACAACGACGATTACGTGGGTGTAGACTCCTCCCTCAACCTCGTCTATATCTACGACCCCGATCAACCCTATGGTGCCGGTGTAGCCCTCGTAGACCCCACCACTCCCGCCAACCTTAGCGCCATAGACAACAACACCTACGTATACAGCGGAACACCCGACTCCGTCAAGTGGAAGTTCCTCAACGGCACCCTCCACCAGACCGGTACCTCCGCCGCCGACTACTCCGTGGTTGCCTCGGCTGGTCCCTTCACCCTCGCCCCCGGCGATACCCAGACCGTAACCTTCGCCCTCGTTGGATACTCGCCCTCTACGGACGTCAAAGAGGCCCTCGCTAAGGTCGTACCTCCTAAGGTCTCCATCCTCCCCACTGCCAAGGGTGCCGTGATAGAGGTCACCTCCCCCGCCGATGTACCCATCAAGGTGGACGTCTTCTCACCCAACGGTAAGCTCCTCAAGAGGCTCTTCTCCGGCAAACCCGACGGCAAGCTCACCCTGAAGACCGGAACCCTACCTTCCGGAGTCTACGTCCTTAGGGTAAGTACGGGCTTCCGTACGACCTTCACCAAGTTCATTGTGCGCTAAAGAGGTTCTACGTTTCAACGGGGGGCGAAAACGCCCCCCTTTTTTATGTGTATGTAATGCCCTTCTTGATTTATGGAGATGTAGGAGACATATTCGGCTGATAGAGCGATATCCCTTCAGGAGATTGGCAAAGGGAAGGGTATTATGCCAATAGAATACCGTCTTACGCTTACGGATTCATATAGAGCATAATTGAAGAGTTCGAATTGCACTATCGTACCGTTTTAACTGTTCCCTTTATACATCCGTGGTTGTGAATTATCAGACCTGCCCTTCCCGTGTAAGAAACCGTGCATTGAACGTTGTATGGAGGTTGGAAGGCGTTTATCAGAGCGCATTCTATGTCCCTCACTAGCTGCTTGGTAATCCGTCCGTAGGTGGTACCGGTGATGTAGCCCAAACATATCTGGAGACCGTAGGAAGTTAGACCCAGACGGTTTATAGTCCTTCTAACCTCGTCGCTCACGTTTTGGTAATAGGCTATGCCGATGTACAGGACATTTCTGCCTCTCCGGAAGGCATAAAAGTAAGCGTCCGGCGCGTATGTAAGGTCGGATAGGGACATCTTTTCCCACGTTATCCATACCTCTCCACCTTTGTTCATATTACCTCCGTTTCCGGAGGGTATTGTAAGGCCGCTACCTCTCCCTATGAAGTTTGTGCGATAATATCCTTGAGATGGAGTGTAAACAAAAAAAGCAGGTAGCGTGGGGAAGTGAGGCGACGAAATCCTCGGGCTATTGGAACCGCTCGGCTCAACCCCTTGCGGGGCTTACACCTGCGGCCCATCTACCGGGTAGTCTCCCCGGGCCCTTACTCCAGAGTCCGAAGACTCTGGATGGGACGCCTTATCTTGGGGT
>WGAN01000129.1 GCA_015494805.1 Caldifarciminota bacterium | reverse complement strand
CAACGTAGTCGCCGAGGGCGTCGTAAGGGGAGACCTTACCGTTGGGGTAGGGGTACTTGGGGGAGAGGTGGGGGTCGGAGAATACGGCGTAGAGCCTCTGGATGTCGTCCCCGTAGAAGGGGTCTCCGCCTAAGACTATCTTAAAGCCGTTGAACTCCGGGGGGTTATGGCTGGCCGTTATCTGGACGCCGGCGTGGACGTTGAGGGTCTTGGCGGCGAAGTACATCACCGGGGTGGGTACGGTACCTATATCTACGATGGTCATCCCCATATGGGTAAGGCCCCTTACGAAGGAGTCCTTTATGGCCGGGGTGTGGGTGCGCACATCTCCACCGACCACAACGGTGTTGGCCCCCATATCCTCTAAGATCTTACCGAAGGCTACGGCGAGCCTGTAAGCGAAACCCTCGTTTATCTCCTCCGGATACACGCCCCTTATGTCGTACTTCCTGAAGACGTGCTTCAACTCCTTAAAGTCCCTCATGGGAGGTATTCTAAGAGCGGACGGGAAAGTAGGGGGAGGAGAAGTCATCCTGCCATAGCGTAGGGTGGAGTTCCATCCCTGCCAAAGAATTCCGAGGGGACGTTTGCACGGCACCGATAGACCTCCGCCCTCGCCGATATAAAGTGAGAGATAGATATAAGACCGACATGCTTCGTAAAGTAAGCACATTTACAAAATCTTTATTTCACCCTTAGAATATAACCTTATGCTTCTTTTGATCTATCTTCTTTCACAGTTTGACGAGAGCAAGCAGGCGGACAGCATAGTGAGGTCGTGGGGAGTGGTGGAGTTCCACTATCACGGCTGGGACGTCAAGAACTTTGACACCTTGCCTGTTAGCGACAGCATCCCCGTACCCGATGGGGAGTACAGAGTGATAGACGACTACGGCCCCCTACACGTCAAAGGCAAGTGGGAGTACTACAGGAGGGATTGGAAGACTATGGAGTTTAAGCCTCTTCTCGGATCTATCCTTAGAGGCTATCCCCTTGACCTCCTTGACTGGGGGAGATACTTCGTGTTCTATATCAGGGGGAAGGGAAAGTATAGAATATCCGCTGAGATCGTATATAAAGGTTTATGTAGAGGTTTTGTATTGCGAAATCAGGTGTTTGATACATCGTGGAGAGAGATACGAATAGACCTTGATACCCTAAAAGAGGTGTTTGATGTCTATAATCCTCCTGGATGGATATGGGATGATGGGAATTCTCCAGCCTGTTGGGCATGGGGGAAGGATGATAAGGAGAGTGGTTTTGTCCCCCTAAGATGGGCAATCATCCCCCTCGCCGATACCTTCGGCACCTACGAGTACGAGATAGAGCTAAGTCCGATATACCTCGTGAGGTAAAAATGCTTACAAAATTCCAGATTCTACCTTAAAATATGAACTTATGCTTCTATGCTTTCTATCGCAAACTGTAGAGTTAGAAGGCCACTGGTGGGCTGCCCTGCCTCTAAAGAGGGACACTTTGATACTTCCAGATGACAGCGTACCCAGGGAGGAGGATGCCGAGGTCGTAATCAAGGCCTACCAGAAATTCTACTTCGCCTATCCCAAGCACAGGTCCTACTCCGGTGCTACGCTTAGTGCCGGCTACATAGCCGTTAAAACGAGCGAGAAGGAGAGGATAGAAAAGTACAGGGCCAAAGGCTACAGACTCCTGCAAAGGGGAAGGATGGATACTATCTCCTATGAGGTCTACTACTATCCGATACCCAAGATTGATAGCCTCATCGTCTATGTCAGGAGCAAGGAGAAGTACTGTAGCCTCATTATGAGTGCAGATATACGCATGGTTGATGATACCGGAGGGGTTATTGAGGGTCAGGGGTGGAAAGTCGTCAAAGTTGTGGTAAAAGAGCCTAATAGATGGCGTAGAGGTACGATATACCTACCCGGCATTCTCGGACCCATCACATCCCTGTCGTTTATTCATACCTACGGCCTAACGTTCTCCATCGGCCCCGACAGAGGTTCCACGGACTCCTGTGCTACGTTTGAGGTAGGACCGATATATCTCAAGTAGGGCCATCGTACGGTGTCCTTTATCCGAAGTAGGGTAGGGCGGCGAAGTACTCTTCGGCGGGTACGGTCTTCAACCTCCCCACGGCCTCCCTTATGGGTAGCCCCCTCTCAACGTAGCCGTTGTAGGCTGTCATACATCCGAAACGCCCCTCCTCAAGGAGGACGAAGGCGAAGTGTCCCATCTCGTGGGCCATCAAGCGGTCGTAAGCCGTGGGTGTTCCACCTCTAAGTACGTATCCGATTTCAACGAAACGGGTCTCTATCTCCAGCTCCCTCGCGAGGTACCTCTGGAGGTATATACCCACGTTATGCTCCCTCTGGCGGGCGTACCTGACCCCCTCGGCAACGGCCACTATGCTGAAGTTCTTCCCCATCCTCTTTCGCCTCATAACGTACTCCGCTATTTTCTCCTCGCTCATAGGAAACTCCGGTATCACCATCACGTCCGCCCCGGCGGCCATGCCGGCGTAGAGGGTTATCCACCCGGTGTGCCTACCCATCAGCTGTACGACGAAAACCCTCCTGTGGGACTCCGCCGTGGTGTGCAGGCGGTCTATCAGGGCAGTTGCAACCTCAACCGCCGTGTTGAAGCCTATGCTCTCCGTCCCCCATATATCGTTGTCTATGGTCTTGGGGATGAAGATGACCTTCCCCCACATCTCCTGAAAGGCATGGGCTATGTGGATGGAACCGTTCCCACCGATGACTACGAGGGCATCCAACTCGTCCAAGTTGGCTAAAGCTCTCCGTACGTCCCGCTCCGACTTCAGGGGGTTGAACCTTGATGTACCGAGGATGGTACCGCCCTGCGGGAGGATGCCGCTGACGTCCCTCGCCTTCAGTATCCTGTACCTCCCTTCCACTACCCCCTCCCATCCGTCGCTGAAACCCCAGACCTCCACCCCCTTCCGGAGGGCGAGCTTTACGAAGGCCCTTATGGCGGCGTTGAGGCCGGGACAGTCCCCTCCGGAGGTCAATATCCCCACCCTTCTAACTCGTTTCATAGGATGGGAATTCTAAGGGGTGGCTACCAGTTAAGGGTCTTTAGGAGCCTCTCGTACCTAACGAGGGCCTCCTTAGGCTCCATGTATCCCTTCAGCACCGGCTCCATAACTTCGGTGGCGAAGTACCTCCTCGCCCTCATCCAGAGGGAGGACCTCGGCTCGTACGTTGCCCTGTCTATCTGCCTGAAGACCTCCTTCAGGTCGTCCTCCGCGAGGTCTAAGGACGTTATCGGGGCGTACCCGGTGTGGGTGGTCCAGTACCTCTGTATGCTGTCCGAGAGGAAGAGGGCGACGAACCTCCTCACCTCGTCGTACTCCTCCTTGGAGTGGCCGACGAAGATGCTCAAGTTGGTGCCAGAGATGACGACGGAGTCGTACCTATCCACCGGTATGGGGGCGGCCATCATCCGGAACTTCACCTTTGGCCTCATAAAGACGTAGGAGACGGACGTCGCCCATATCATGAGTACCCTCCGGGAGGCGAAGTCGTCCTGATGGGAGTATCCGGAGCCGAGGTAGGCGCAGGAGTCCTTGAGGACTATGTCCCGGAGGAAGGTCAGGGCGGCCACCCCCTCCGGGGAGTTGAAGTTGAGGCCCTTTCCCCCCTTCTGCTTGAAGATGGTGTAGAAGATCCAAGGGTCTATGGTGAAGGCGAAACCCCACACCCCTTTACGCTTGGCGGCGATGCAAACCCTCCTTAGGTCATCCCAGGTCTTTGGGGGTTTCAGGCCAAGGGAGTCCATGAGGTCGGCGTTGTAGAAGAGGACGGGGACGCTCTTGTTGAAGGGTACGGCTATATACACGCCGGAGGTCTCAACCTCGGCGAGGAGACGGGGGTGGATCCTCTTCAGGAGGGAGTCGGGTACGACCTTTCGGGCATCAAGTAAGAGGCCCTTGTCGTAGAACTCAAGGGACCAGGAGGGGAAGGCCTGGGACACCAGAGGCATCTTCTTGGACATAGCAGCGGATACGAGCCTCTGGGCGAGGGTATTGTAGCTCCCGAAGCTCACCTCCCTAAGGCGGGTCTTGGAGACTACGTATGTGAAGGCGTCCCCCAGAGGCCCTCCCATGGCGTGCCATATCTGGTAGGACGTGTCCCCCCTTGAGCATGAGAGGAGGAGGAACGGAAAAACGATACCAATACGCCACATATACCCGGAAGGTTATTCTAAGGTTAGCCTACGAACGTACGGACTACGCCTCCCCGTTGTGGTTGTGGTTCCGTACCCCGTGATACGTGGGGATGAACTCCACGGAGGGACGACGGAGACTTCCTACCTCCGCCCTGTAAAGTTCCATAAGCTCGTAGACCTCCTTGGGTACGTCCGTACTGACGTTTATGCCCATAGCCCGAAGGTCGTCCACAGTGAGGGGGTAATCGTGGGTCCACTTGCCCGTCGTCAGGTCTCTGGCGACGCTCCGGGCCTTCTCCTCCGGCATCTTGTCCTTCAGGAGGGAGAAGACGAAGTTCTCCATCTGCCTTAGGGCCTTCCGGGAGACGTCCGCGAGTATTAAAGTTTGGTCATCCACCTTATCTACGGGCTTCTGCGCCAAGACCTTTACGACGGAGGCGGCGGGTACGACGGAGCCACCCATACCGAGCTGGGGGTCTACGGGGCCGAGGACGGCGTCGGGGTTCATGATTATCTCGTCGGCGGCGAGGGCTATCAGGGTACCCCCGGACATAGCGTAGTGGGGGACTATTACGGTGGTCTTGGCTCTGTGCCTCTTTATGGCGCGGGCTATCTGACCGGCGGCGAGGACCAGGCCTCCGGGGGTGTGGATTATCAGATCTATGGGGACGTCGTCGTCCGTCATATGTATGGCCCTAAGTATGGCCTCGGAGTCGTCTATGTCTATGAAGCGGGAGATGGGCAGGCCAAAGAACCCCACGGTCTCCTGACGGTGTATGAGGGTAATGACCCGGCTGCCCCGCTTCCTCTCTATCTCCCGTATCTTGGAGTATCGGGCGTTCTGGAGCATCTTCCTCTGGATGACCGGCTGCAGGGACATCAGGAAGATGAGAAGGAAAAGTAGGTCCAAACCTCCCATACGGGAATTATACGCTTGCACTTAGGATTCACCCCTCCAACGGACGCCGTATCCGTATGATATGCTGGCCACCGGTACGGATTAGAATCTACCCTTGAGGTTTGCCTTCGTGATGCCCTACTACCTCCCCGACGGGATAACGGGGGGAGCAGAGAAGCAGGCCTACCTTCTCGCTAAGGAACTGGCGAAGAGGGGCCATCCCGTACTCTTCCTCTGTCTCAACCCCAAGGGTAGGGAGGAAGTGAGCGAGAGGGAGGGGGTGCTGGTGGTTAGACGGTTGAGACGGATGGGGAAACTGCAGTTCTTAGACTACCCGCTCATCTTGAGGGAACTGCTCCGATGGAGGCCCGACGTCGTTATCAGCCGTATGAGGTTCTACTACCTTCCCAACGCCCTCTACGCCCTGGCCAAGGGGAAGGTGTCCGTCGCCTTCGTGCCGGAGAACTTCCTAACCCAACCCTTCCCAGAGTTCAGGAGGACCCTAAGGCTCGTACGCCCATCCCTAAAGGCTCCCCTCTACCTCGCCCACGCCCTCGCTCTGGACATCTTCTCCCAGGTCGGCCTCCTCCTCTCAAAGCTCGTAATCGTACAGAACGACGTACAGATGGCCAACCTAAGGCGTTTCTTCCTCCGTTCCTCCGTAAAGTTGCCGTCCATATTCGTCCCCCCCGATACTATGGCAGAGAAAGGGGAAGAGCCGCTCATCGTGTGGGTGGGGAACGCGAGGGAGGAAAAGGCCCCGGAAGTGTTCGTATCCCTCGCCGAGAAGCTCCCGGAGTACCGCTTCGTTATGGTGGGTAGGAGGACGGAGAGGTTCAACGGTGCGCTCCCCAACCTCCAGGCCACAGGGGAACTGCCGCACGTGGAGGCCCTAAGGTGGATAGGGAGAGCCTGGGTCCTGGTCAATACCTCCTACGAGGAGGGTTTCCCCAACGTCTTCCTTGAGGCGTGGTACCTGAAGACCCTCGTCCTAACCCTCTGGGCAGACCCCGACAACCTCGTAGCCTCTGGCCTCGGCATCAAGGTCGGTAGTGTAGAGGAGGCCGCCTCTGCATTGAGGGAGGTCTTGAAGGACAGGAAAACGATGGAGGAGATAACGGAGAAAGCCCACCGCTACGTCATAGAAACCCACACTCCGGAGGTGGTGGTTCCCCGCTTCCTTAAACTCCTACACCACCTTACGTAGGGCATCAACGGGCTTCAGTCTCGCTGCTATTACGGCGGGTATGTATGCAGCCAACAGGGATATAACGAGGGTCAGGACCATTATGACGATCCAGTCGCTGACCTGCGGCTTGATGGGGACGTAGTCTATCATATAGACGTCCGCCGGTATCTTGACCAACCGATAGGTATCCGTGACGTAGGAGATAGCCCACCCGAAGACGGAGCCGAGCAAGGCCCCCAGGATCCCCAGTATCCCACCGACCCCTGTAAATACGGAGGTCACGTCCCACTTCGTGAAGCCGAGGGCCTTCATCAGGCCGATCTCCCACCTCTTCTCCAGTGTGAGCATAGTTATGCTGACGACCACGTTTATGGCCGATATGATGAGTATGAGGGCGAAGGAGAGGCTTATGGCGAGCCTCTCCATCTTCAGGGCGGTGAAGAGGGTACGGTTTATGGACTGCCAGGAGGTGCAACCGTAGTTGTGCTTAACCACCTCCCTACAGTACTTCCCAGCCTCGTAGGGGTTGGGAACGTAGCCGAAGATGAGGGGGGTTTCGTCATCCTTGAGGCCCATTATCTTACGACCGGTGTTTATATCCACTATGATGGTCTGGTCGTCGTGCATCATTAGGCCAGTCTCAAACACCCCCACCACCTTCACCTTGTACGGTACCATCTGGGGACCGAAGGGGGTCTGCCTTAGGCTCACTATCTCTATGGTGAAACCGGGGTCGACGCCCAGACGGGAGGCGAGACTCGTACCGATTATGGCTCCGGTGTCTATCTTCCCCATAACCATATAGTCCTTCAGCTCCCGGCGGATGTGTTGGAGGTCCTGCGACCGTAGGACGACCCCGTCCAGAGTGTTCCCTTGGCGCACTATCACCTTCGTCAGGATGGCCGGCGAGGGGTCTATGCCCAGCCCCTTCAGCTCCTTCATTACTCCATCAACGTCCCTGAAGGGTATCCCCATCGGGTGGGTGATGTGGAGGTGGGGCTGGAGGATGAGGATGCGGCGCTTAAGCTCCGACTGAAAACCGTTCATTATGCCCGTGACGATTATGAGTATGGAGACGCCAAGGGCGATGGAGAGGACGCTCAACAGGGCGAATATGGAGACGACCTTGCTCCCGCTCGTGAATATGTACTTCCGTATCAGAAAGAGTCGCGCACCCACAGAACCCTCTATTCTACGGTAGTTTTACCCTTTTGGATAGTTCGGGGTGGTTCCTTATGGCTTCAATCTCCTCTTCGGATAGGGGCGAAGGCCTATCCCTCTCCACATCTACGATACAGAGGAAACCGAGGGGTTCGCCCTTGTCGGCTATGAGCTGGTGGGGTGTCCAGGACGGGATCCAGATTACGTCGTAGGGCTTCACGTCGTACACCCTGTCCTTCACGAATACGGAGCCGCTACCCTTGAGGATCATAACGGCGTGCTGATGTTCGTGCTTCTCCAAGGAGGAGGCGTAGCCCGGCTGTATCTCAAAGTACCTCACCTCAAAGTTGAGGCCGTTCCGTTTTCCCAAGAGGACCACCTTTTTGACGTACGGTCTGTACCTCATAGGGTAGCCATCGGGCCAGGTTTCGCCGTCGTAGGGTAAATATACTGGCATCTCCTTCTTCTTCATCGCAACATTCTACGGACGTAAGGCGATATACGCTTGTATCCTACGCCGTTCCCGGACAGATTATGCCTCGTCCCGTTCGTCGGGTAGGTGATAGAGGCCCGAAGTTTGCCATTACCTCGTTGGTATAACGTGCGCAATCTCAACGCAATAAGGATATTACGCAGATAACACCCTTTCAAACATTTCAACTCGGACTCATCCTTTGATTCTTAGGGAGGTCGCGGAATTCCCGCAGCCTCTTCCGTAAATCTAAAAACTGTAAAACTATAAAAATTTTACATCTTAACAAGTGTAATCAAAAGGTTCAGGGATAAGTTTTGAGATTCGTCCCCCACATCCTGCATTTGGAAAATTAACGGGCATCGGTAATCCAAGTTCACGGAGAACGCATCACTCCATCCGATAAATACTGCAATACATTTAGTATTTTGAGTGAAATCTGGGATAAATGCAAATTTCCGCAAGATTATTGCACGCCTATTCGGTTCGCTGCAGCCCAAAGGTGTCCGTTCCCCGTTGCTTTAACCTCCAATCCGGCGCCTGCCGAACTGTCGCACTTTTACACGTATTTGTTGAAAGGTGAGACACTTCAACGGCCTTAAAATCCTACGTAAATTATGCCCTTCGTATTGAAATGTCCAGAGTGCGGGAGCTACATGGTTAAGAGGCTTAGGAGTAGGCCTTTACAGTTCTCCTGTCTCCTGTGTAGGCACACCTTCACCTTCAACGTTCCCCTTCCCAACTACGAAGCCCAAGCCAAACGGGTCCCCTTTATGCAGAAGGCCCGTATGGTTGCGGACTACTACATCAAACTGCACCGGATGGGAGGTAAAGGGCCGGTCCGCGTAAGGGAAATCGTTGAGGAGTACGGCGTCGCCCGGAGTACGTTCTATAGGGCCAAAAGGTTGTTTGAGACGGAGAGACTCGTATTCGTATGGAGGCTGAACTACGAGGAGATGGAATTCCTCCGCAGGGAGGTGGAGGAGAGGGGGAGGTTGAGGCAGGGATGGGGATGGGTAGATATAAGGGAGGGGTTTGAGGCCTTTCGGAGGGCGTGGGAGGAGGCGGCGGAGAGGTTCGGATGGGATGCACCTTCGGAGAAGGAGGTCAGGCGGAGGTTCAACGTTTTGAAGGTTATGGTGGTCGCCAAGGCGGGAGATGTGGTTATAGTCCCCAAGTACGCTGGTCCCCATACCTTTATGGTGGCGAGGGTTTCCCGTGGCTACGGGTTTGAGATGACCGAGAAGGGGGACTACGGACACTACATCGGAGTAGAGAACCCACGGATCTTCTCTTCGGTCTTTGAGGACCTTGATGAGGTTGAGGACCT
>WGAN01000128.1 GCA_015494805.1 Caldifarciminota bacterium | reverse complement strand
GGCTCCAGCGCAGCTCGTCCTCAAAGAAGGTTATCATTGGCTGTATCAGGGCGACGGAGGAGGTGAAGGCGGCTATGAAGAGGAGGAAGAACCAGAGGAAGGAGTAGAACTGACCGCCGGGGAGGGAGTTCAGGGCGGCCGGCATGCTCATAAAACCTATGCGGAAGGTCCCGGCGGAGGCCAACTCGGATATGCTGGCGGGTCCGAAGAAGACGAAGGCGGCCGGTATGGCGATGGAGGAGCCGAGGACCACCTCAACGAACTCGTTCGTACTGGCCGTCGCCATCCCCGTGACGACGATGTCGTCCTTCTCCCTGACGTAGGAGGCGTAGGTGGCTATCGCCCCCATACCGAGGGACAGGGTGAAGAAGATCTGCCCCGCCGCCTCAACCCAAACCTTAGCGTCAAAGATACGGGAGAAGTCCGGTTTCCAGATGAACTCAAGCCCCTTAACGGCGCTCCAATGCTCGTTCGGCCCCTTTGAGAAGAATATGACCACCGCAAGGAAGATGGCCATTACGATGAGTAGGGGCATGCCGTATTTGGCGAGGACCTCAATGCCGTACCGGACCCCCCTCTGGAGGACGTACCAGTTGAGGAGGACCGTTATCCAGAAGATGAGGTACGCGAAGGGGGTAGGCCTGGTGTACTCGGCGAGGAAGGCCCCGAAGGGACGGAGGGCCTCGGCCGTATCCGCCGTCCTTATCGGTTCTGGGAGCCACCCGAAGAGGGCGCTAAGGGAGAAGCCGAGGGTCCAGGATTCTATATAGATGTAGTACATTATGATGAGGACGGGGGCTGCCACCCCCACCACGCCTATGAGCCTACCGATGAGCTTGGCCCTGCGGGAGCGGAAGAGGGTCCCGATTATACCCACGGTGGAGCCGTGGCCCCTCGCTCCCCCGTACCTGCCCGCCATCCACTCCACCCACATCAGGGGGAGGCCAAGGAGGGCGAGGGAGACGAGGTAGGGGATCATAAAGGCCCCACCACCGTAAAGGGCCACCTTTGAGGGGAATCGCAGGAGGTTCCCAAGGCCTACGGCGTTCCCGGCTGTGGCTAAGACGGCACCGATGCGGGAGCCCCAGTGTTGTCTCGGTCTCTTGGCCATAGTCGTCTATTGTAATGAAGAAAACGGCTTAAAGAACGAGTTTATTCCCTTACCGTTGCCTTGAACCTCTCCACCTCGTCGGCCAGACTCTTTAGGACGTAGGTCAGGACGGCGGCGTCGTCCACGTACCCCACTATGGGCAGGAAGTCCATTACAGCGTCCGTAGGGACGAGGAAGTAGAGTAGGGCGGCGGCGAGGGCGAAGATGGTCCTGTTGCTCAACCGGTACCTACCGCTCAAGGCCTCCCGGAGCATAGCGACCGTCAGGAGGAGGTCCCCCAGGATACCCTTCGGCCCCCCCTTCCTCAACCTCCCCTCCGCCTCCTTCAGGATCTCCCTTACGTCCCCCATCCCCCTAACGCGGGACAGGGCCAACCGGAACAGGAACTTCCCCACAGGGAAATTTTAAGGCCGGAACCCTACCGGTTCCTTTTAGTGCGGTCGTACCTCTCAACCCACCTCCGGAGCTCCTCCTTGGAGGAGGCGTAGTCAAATGCTTCATACACGACGAAGAAGTTCTCCGGGTCTACCACCCTGGGGTAGAGGAGCTTGGCCGCCTTCAGCCGATCGTTCTCAAAGTCAAACTCCTCCAGTATGGCCAACACCTGCTTGGATGTGAAGTAGTTCTTGGAAGCGGCCTCCTTAACTATCGCCATCTTCTCGTCGGAGAAAGAGGCGTCCTCTAAGGCCTCTATGAGCCTCTCAAAGGCCTCCGGATCCATCGGCTCCCTGTCTTCCTCCTTGTTGAGGTGCTTGACGTACAGGGTGTTCTCCATCCCGTCCTTGACCTCCACCTTCCCCTCCCACTCGCCGCGGCCGCACCTCAACCTCACTATGTAGAAGCCGGCCTTCAGGTACTTTCCCGTAGGGGTCGTCGCCTTATGGACGCGATGGCCGTCCTCGTCCAAAACCTCGCAGGAGCATCCCCTCGGCTCCTTTATCCGCAGGTAGGTCCTCCCGTAGGGCCGACGCACCACCGTATAGTCCCCGTACTCCTCCCTCTCCTCCGTCTTCTCCCCATCCTTCTGCTCCATGTACTTGATGTAGAGAACGTTGTCCATCCCCCTCTTTATCTCCAGAACCCCGCTCCAGGAGTAGTCGTCGTAGCTGACGTTTATGCGGTACTTACCCGGCTTCATAGCCCTGGTGAGGGGTAGGTGGCTGGAGAGGACGAGGCGGTGGCTGCCGGCGCGGTATATGCGGACGGAGGCCCCTTCGGGGGAGGGGATAACGAGGCGGGTCATCCCCGTCCTCGCCCTGTAGAGGACGTAGGTATCGGTCTCGTACACTTCCTCGTACGCGTCCTCGTCGGGTAGGTCCACCCTCACCCTGGCCCTCCCTCCATCTACGTCTATTTGCAAACCTTGTGCCATTAACACCAACAGCATAACGAGTCTATTCTAAGGACGTGTCGGTGTAAGGGGGCGGAACCGACGAATACACCCTCCAAACCGCTGATTGTTCCTATAAGATAGAACAATTGCGTACGGCCGCCCTACGCCGCCCCTATTGCTCCGCTTAAGGAGAGCATCACCTCACTACGACGAACTTGCCCGTTGCCGTCCCCCTCTCCGTCATCACCACTACGAAGTACAGCCCTTCGGGTAGGTTGGAGATGTTCAGGCTCAACTCCGTCTCCCCTACGCTTATGTTCCTGGTCACCTTCTCCTCCCTTACGAGGTGGCCGGAGGCCGAGTATATGCGGATGGCCACGTAGTCGGCCGGGTAGGGACTCTCAACGACTAAGGTTATACGCCTGTGCCTGGACTTTGAGTAGGGGTTGGGATAGACCTTCGCCACCCTCATCCGTGGGCCTGTAGGCTCCACCTCAAACGGCTCGGCCGTAGCGAGGGCGTAGGCGTCGGGCATTCCGTACCCCGTCAGGTAGTTGGGCGTCGGATAGCCGGGGAGCTGGGAGGCTGTCTCAAGGAGCTTCCGCCGGAGCTTGGCGACGTCCCACGATGGATGGACCTCAAGGGCGAGGGCGAGGGCGCCCACCGTCAGGGGCGTGGAGTAGGAGGTCCCGGATACGCTCACGAGGGGGAAGGAGTCGTCCACCGCCACCACCGTGAAGGGGGCAGCCACCTCCGGCTTCACCCGGCCATCCGCGGAGGGGCCGAAGGCAGACCGGTTGGCCGGGAGCCACCTCCCGGAGACGGAGTCCCATATTACGCCGCTAACCGCCACCATATCGTAGGCGTCGGCGGGGGCCGTAAGCGTTGTGTCCCCTACGAGGGGGTCGGGCAGGGGCCTGTTTCCGACGTTCCCCATGGCGGCGACCACCAAAAGGCCGTACTTGAGGGCCTGGGAGACCGCCCGTGAGGAGACGGCCGTCCGGCCGTCCATCATATCCTTCGTGTATCCGAGGTCCGCCCCGTAGCCCAGGCTGATGTTGGCTATCTGCACACCCCGACGCACCGCCCACTCCAACGCTGCTACGAGGAAGTCCTCCTCTATGCGGTTCTCCCACACCACCCCCGTATCCGTACGGCCCACCTTCTCCGTCTTGGCGAGGTAGTAGGTCGCCCCCGGCGCCACCCCGATCAGCCTCCCCTCAACGTACCCGGCCAGGACGGAGAGGACGCGGGTACCGTGGTACCGGCCTATCCCGTACTCCGGGGCCTCCGCAACCGTGTCCCCCCTGGCCCGGAAGACCAACCTATCCCCGAAGAAGGTGGGTTTGTCGCACGAGGTCCACCCGTAGGTGCCAAGGAGGTTGCCGAGGGTGTCGTACACCTCTATACGGTCGGGGGAGGGTACCGCCACCTCCGTACCGTTGAAGGCCACCTCCGTGAGCATAGGGGCGGAGGCTACGGGTCTCCCACCGACGAAGGCCGTATCGTTCCTGACGTAGGCCACCTTACCGCCGGCGTATACGGGACGGAAGCCGGGAAACAGGGGGGTGGTACCGCTGCGGGTCATCATATAGACCGTATCCCCGTCGGAGAAGAGTAGGGTATCCCCCTTTAGGTGCATCCCCCCGAAACCCTCTACCCTCTTACCCCTCCAGCACTCTATGGAGGATATTGCTCTATCGTAATAGCACAATTTTACGCTGTCCCCAGTGAAGGCCCCCAACGTGAGGGTGTCGGGTAGGGTGTCTAAGACGGCCATCTGGTAGCCGGTGAAGGTCCTTATGTCCTTTACAGTATCCTCCACCGTATCCACGGTGGCGAGGTGTAGGGTTCCGAAGCCGGAGGTCCATGCTACGAATATGCTGTCCCCAAGGAGGGCCAGCGAGGGGTTGTACTCGTACCCCATCTGGACGTTCCTAAGGCTCCACGAGCTGTCCTCGTTCAGGACGTACAGATAGAGGTTCCACGCCCGCGTGTTCGTTCCCTGTAGGGCCTTCTCGTCGGCACCGGAGTAGATGCAGAGGAAGGAGGAGGACAGGGGGAGGCAGTCGTAGGAGTGGACGTAGAAGGGTATGGGAACGGGGGGAGGGATCTCCCTGTCCTCCAACATCAGGCGGTCCCCACTGTTGAAGTCCATCTGACCGCCCACCTTAACGCCGAAGAGGGCGGGGTTGTTCAGGTCAAAGCCCGTGTCAAATATCCCGACCTTTACCCCCTTGCCGGTTATACCCAGCGAGTGGAGGGTGTCGGCCCTTACGGCCTCTACCTGCCGTTTGGACTCCCCGTAGGAGTAAGAGGAGATACCAATATTGCTACTGTTAAGCGGAACAATATTCCCGGAGCGTTTCACCCTGTACGTAAGGACGGGTACCCCCTCCGGGTTGAGGCGGAAGCCCCTCGGACTCTTCCCTTCCGCGAACCAGTAGAAGGAGAAACGTTCGGTTAGGGTGGATTTGGTCCTCATATAGAGGGAGTAGGCCTCCGCGTAAGGTACGTCGCTCGCCCTAAGGGACACCCAAAGAGGTACCATAGACGCTATTATATTTCCGGAGGGTAGTCGGAATACGTCCCCGTCCGTCCCCGCCGTATAATAGTGCGACCGTATGTGGCTACTTCTCCTTACCGCCACCTCTTCCGACAGCCTCTTGGTGCGCACAATGAAGCCGGAGATAGAGAAGGTTTTCGTTCCGCCTCCGGACTACACCCTGAACCCCGGCGACCGGGTCCTCATAACCGCGTACTCAAAGGAGGTCTCCATAGTCCAGTACGAGACCTTCGTAGATAACAACGGCCTCCTACCCCTTGAGATATCCCCCCTCTCCCGCCCTACGGCCGTAAAGGTCAAGGGGCTGACCATAGACTCCGCCCAGAAGGTCCTCCTAAAGGCCTACAGGAGGTTCATCCCCTCCGTCGGGTACGTGTCCCTCCAGCTCATAGCCCCCTCCAAGTTCTACGTCATACTCCGGGGGAACTTTGACCCCTCCCTCAACGGCTTCCTTCAGGTCAACGGCCTTACGAGGCTCTCCGACCTCGTTTGGAAGAAGGGGAAGGCCCTCCCTTACTCGGCCTTCAGCCGGGTGGTTGTCAACGGCGATACCTTCAACCTCTGGAGGTACCTCAAGGAGGGGGACATAAGCCAGAACCCCCTGCTCAAGGCCTACGATACGGTATTTCTGGATAGGACGGACTCCGTCGTCTATGCCGTCGGGGACTTCTCCAAGGGGAACTACTGGACGATAGAGTGGGAGCCGGGGGATAGGGTCCACGACCTCGTCCTTAAGCTCCAGCTCGCCCGCCGTCTCTACACCCTGCGGAGGGTCCTCATAAACGGCCGGGAGGCCAACTTAAACACCCCCCTGCACGTCGGTGATACGGTTAGTTTTGACTTCGCCATTCCCTACGTCCTCGTCCTCGGAGAGGTCGTCAAACCGGGTGGGGTGGAGTACGCCCCCCACAAGACCGTCCAGGACTACATAATAGAGTCCTACGGTTTCGGCGAGAGGGCCAACCGCTGGAACATACGGGTGAAACATCCGGGGAGTACGAAGTTGGAGAGGGTCTCCCTGGACTACAGGCCCGGTCCGGGGGACGTAATAATCGTCGGCACTACCCTCCTGACCTTCAGGGACCTCGTCTTCCTCGGCCCCTCCATCGTATCAACGGCCGTCCTCGTCTATACTACCTTCTTCTCAAAGCGTTGAAGAGGCGGTGGTAGAGGGGCGTTAGCCTTGAGGGTAAGGTTAAGGCCACATCCACCAAGGCGTAGAGGGACAGGAGCTTGTGCCTTAATGTCAGGTCGGGGAGCATAACGGGTATCCTCGGTACGTGCATCCTACCGAAGGACCTTCGGCAAGAGGGACCGGCGAATCCCCAGCGGTACCCCACCTCTGCGGCTACGGATAGCACCTTCCTATTATATATATTAAAAGGATAGGCAACGGCGACCACCTCCTCACCGAGGAGGTCCTCAAGGTACTTCTTGGAGTACTCCAACTCGTAGCGGAGTTGCCGGTCGGGTAGGGTGGTCAGGGAACGGTGGGAGACCGTGTGGGAGCCTACGAGCCAGCCGGAGCGGTGTAGTTCTATTATAGCGGAACGATCCATGTGCCTTACGGGTATACCGAAGTGAGCGTCCCACAGGTTCCGCTTGCCAACGAAGTCGGTGATGACGAAGACGGCTCCCTTTACACCCATCTCCTCCATTATCGGGAAGGCCCACCTATGGACCCCCTCAAGGGCGTCGTCAAAGGTCAGGAGGAAGGCGTCGTAGGGTAGGGGGAAGCGAAGGGCCTTGGGGTCCATAGGGCGAAAGCGGTTGAGGAGGAAGGAGAGGTGCCTTCGGAAGAACTTCGGGGGTACCCAGTTCCCCGAAAGCCTAAGGTAGGGGGAGACGTCGTGATAGGCGAAGACGAGGGGGTACCTCACGGTGGGTATTGTACGGTGGAGGGGTTTTGGGCCGGGGTGGTTATTTGTATTATATCAATATTTTCATAATACGACTAATTTTACTGTTTGATGGTATTTTAGTGTTAAATTGCAACATTTTAATACAAAGATTTATTTATATGTATAGATAATATAGTTTCAATAAATTGTATAATAATTTTACTTTTTGATAGAAAAGTATTCGTACAACACTTAAATATCACACTCCCCACAAACGATTTCCAACCTTTACCCCCACCGGAGGCCGGCCGTATAATATCGCAGGTATGGCCGTATTCAAGAGATTGGCGGATATCCTTAGGGCGAACATAAACGCCCTGTTGGAGAAGGCGGAGGATCCGGAGAAGATGCTCAAGCTCATCCTATCCGATATGGAGGAGGCCTTGAGGAAGGCCACGGTGGCGACGGCCCAGGCCGTGGCCAACGAGAGGCGGCTGAAGGCCCAGTACGAGCGGGCGAAGGCCCTCGCCGAGGAGTGGCAGAGGAGGGCGGAGGAGGCCCTTAAGTCCGGGGACGAGGCCCTCGCTATGAAGGCCCTCAAGAAGAAGGTGGAGTACGAGGAGAAGGCCGCCCGGTACGAGGAGGCTTACAGGGAGGCTCACGAGGTCTCCGAGAGGATGAGGGACCAGCTGGAGAAGCTCAAGGCCAAGCTTGAGGAGGCTCGGACGCGGTATACGACCCTCATATCCCGGAAGAAGGCCGCCGAGGCGCAAAAGACCTTCGCCCAGTACTCCGGTACCTTCGGGGGTGAGGTCTTCTCCAAGTTTGATAAGATGGAGGATAGGATCCTCCGGGAGGAGGAGGAGGCCAAGGCCCTCGCAGAGCTGTCCGGCGATACCCTTGAGGACGAGTACGACGAGCTTATGAAGGAGAAGAAGGTCCAGAGCGAACTTGAGGCCCTCAAGGAGAAGCTCGGCCTGAAGGGAGGGTAGGGGAGATGAAGGTGAAGATAGTTCCCGGTACGAACGAGAGGCTCCTGCAGGAGGTCAGGGGGAAGGTCAGGGATTACCTGAAGGACATAGTTGGGGACTTCGTGGAGATGGACGGCATCTTCTCCTTCACCTACGGGAGCGTCACCGTCAACGTTGAGGTTGTCCCTTGGCACAGTGAGGACGTCTTGGTCAAGGTCTTCTCCTACATAGCAGAGAACGTCTCCCTATCCGAGGAGCTTATGGCCACCCTCCTTGAGATGAACGCCCGCTTGCCCCTCGGAGCCTTCGCCCTCGGTATGGACAACAGCGTCGTGTTCCGGTACGCCCTCGCCGGGGCCAACCTGAACTTCAACGAGCTCCTTGCCGCCGTCTATACCGTCGCGACCGTTGCCGACTCCTACGATGAGTTCGTAAAGGGCTACAGCGCGGGGATGGAGAGGAGGCTGGACTGATATGGGTACCGTATTGCTCCTATTAACCGTAGCAATACTTCTCCTCCTCGTCGGCGTACCCGTATACCTTATATATCTATATAACAACCTCGTCCGGAAGAGGCAGCTGGTAAAGGAAGCCTGGAGCGGCGTTGAGGTGCAGCTGAAGCGCAGGGCCGACCTCATCCCCTCGTTGGTAGAGGTCGTAAAGGGGTACGCCAAGCACGAAAAGGAGATATTTGAGAAGATAGCCGAGGCGAGGGCGAAGAGCCTCGGAGTGGGGAGCATCGCCGAGAGGGGTAGGGCGGAGGGGGAGCTAACCCGTGCCTTGAAGAGCATAATAGCCCTCGCCGAGAAGTACCCGGACCTCAAGGCCAATAAGAACTTCCTTGAGCTGCAGAAGGCCTTAACGGACGTAGAGGACGAGCTACAGCTCGCCCGCCGATACTACAACGCCACCGTGAGGGAGTACAACACGGCTATACAGATGTTCCCGGCCGTCCTCATAGCCAGGAGTATGGGCTTTACGCCGGAGGAGTACTTTGACCTTGACGTAGAGGCCTTCAGGAGCGGGGAGGACGCCGTTCAGCAGCGGAGGAGGCCGAAGATAGAGTTCTGAAACGGGTTGCACATAAGGTATCTTATGTTAACTAACCTTTCAGGGAGGGACGGGGGCGGTCAAGAGACCTCTGCCCCTCCCTCCATCTACCGTTGGCATCAAACTTTCCGCAATCGCTCCGGCCCCTATTGTTCCGCTTTACAGAATCTACAACCCCCGACCCCGATTTAGCGAAGGGTTGGTCGCCCTGTCCCCTACCCTAACGCCGTTACCTATATGCCGTTTTAGGTACGTCTCCCGGACCCGTGGGGTTCCTAAGGTTCTACGGATTCGTAGATGAGAATACCGGTGCAGTCTTAGATCCAACGTAACAGTCCTTGATGCGAATAAATCGCCCGTTGGAGGGCCGGGAAGTAATACCGTAGGGTTCAAACCTCGCCCAACCGCACTTTTATTCGTAGTACCCTACCCTAATTCAGAAACCTCCATCCAACGCCGTCGGGGAACATCCCCAAACTCCACGGGGCCGGCTTTCGTCAAGCATCAAGTTCCATACGACATAGCCCGAATCTTATCGGGGAAACCGGCAACAACACCCATGGGACCGCCCGCCGTTTGATAGGGACTCCTATTCGTCGGTTCCTACTTTGATCAAACTGGGATAACCCAAGGGCGACTTCGGGGACGTCGTCTGTTCCCTTACGTACCGCTTAAGCGGATCTATGTGTTATTGATACGCTAAACCGGAACAATAATCACTCCGGCGAAATGGTTTCCGTTGGATCAAGTATTGCTCCTATTAAATAGAACAATACCCAAGACGCCGCCCTCCGTATAATCAACCCGCTGTGAGGGGCTTCGTACTCTACCTTATACCCGTCCTCGCACTCCTATACTCCCTCTCCCTACCCCCCGTAGGCCAGCACGACCATTCCCTCCTCCTGATACACCTGCAGGCCCTCGGCCTCCTGAAGTACTCCTCCCATCCCCCTACCCTACCCATTTTAGTTAGGGCGGTCTACGAAACCTTAGGGGCGGATTACCAGGTGGTTAGGCTCCTCGCCATACTCTCCGCCTCCCTCCTCCCCCTTTCGGCCCTCCTCATAGGTAGTCGTCTCGGTAAGGGCGTAGGGCTGTGGGCCTACCTCCTGGCTCTAACGAGTCCCCTCTTCCTCATCTACGGAAAGGCTCCTCTGTACGCCCTCTTCGGTTTCTCCTTCGGTGCCTTCGCTCTCGCCCTCCATACGAGCGGGAGGCCTCTCCTGGCCAACCTCATATCTGCCGTCGCCCTAATCCTGGACTGGACCTCCATCCCCCTCGTCCTCCCCGTCCTCTACGATACCCTCAAAAGGCGAAGGCCTCTCCTCCTACTCTACCTCCCCACCCTCCCCATATACGCCCTGTGGGTGGCAGACTTCTCAACAGTAGCCGGCGGGGAGTTCTCCCAGAGGCTACCGTCCCCCCAATCCCTCCTCCTGTTGGTGCCGGTGGTGGCGTTAAGATTGCTCCTATTTACCGGACCTATAACCCTCCTCGGCATCCTCCACCTCTCCATCCGCCGTACGAGGCTACCCCGCTTCCTCCTCCGGTACCTCTACCTACAGCTCGCCTTCGTACTCCTATGGGCGAACTTTTACGTTTATCATACCCCCTACCTCTTCAACCTCCTCCCCCTTTTGGCCGTAGCCGGGGCGTTGGGAGTTGTAAGGATGGGCGTTAGGCTCAAGGCTTCGCTATTAACCCTTTCCATCATCTACTCCGCTGCTCTCACCTTCCTCCTCCTCTATCCCTACAGGACGTTCGCCGCCTCGGATGTGGGTTGTATATTACTACGCTTAAGCGAATCAAAAGCGGGGGCGAGGTACGTCCTCCCCGAAGGCGGCCGACCCCCGAAGTCCCTCAAACTCCTCCTCACCCTCCTACCCCCCGACGACTCCTCCCCTATAACCGTATCCTTCGGACCGAAAGGGAGACGCCCCATCGTGTTGTACGGCGATACCGTATCAATAACCGGCTACGGTACGGTCAGGTGCCGAGGGGATACGGGACGGATAGACCGACTATTACTCCGCTTAAAAGGAATTAAGTAGGGCCTTGAGGACCTTAGGAGCAGACCGGAGCGTCCGTAGGCTCAAGAGCAGAGAAGGCCTTTCCCGACAACGTTGAGGACACCCTTGGGCGTATCCTCCATTCCTAATATCCTTTATATATAGGATAGGAGATAGATACATCGCCTTAGACGGGGCGGACCGGCCTTGACCCCTTCTAGAGCTTCTCATCCCCTACTCTACCTTTATCCCCGCTATCGTACGGCCGTAGGGCCACCGTGCCGGTTAAATTGGCGATTGGGCCGCAGTACCGCAGTAAAATCCTATCCTATGGCCAAAAAGACGGTGTACTTCTTCGGCAACGGTGTAGCCGAAGGCCACGGTCTCGGAAAGGACCTCCTCGGAGGTAAGGGCCACGGTCTGCACGAGATGACCCACGCCGGCCTGCCCGTTCCCCCCGGCTTCACGATAACGACGGAGGTATGCCGGTACTACTACGCTCATAACAGGCAGTTCCCTCCCGGCCTGAAGGATGAGGTCCTCCAGAACCTGAAGAGGGTTGAGGAGGCCAAGGGGCAGAAGTTCGGCGACCCCCACAACCCCCTGCTGGTCTCCGTCCGCTCCGGCGCCCCCGTCTCCATGCCCGGAATGATGGACACCATCCTGAACCTCGGCCTGAACGACGAGACGGTGAAGGGCCTCGCCGAGATGGCCAACGAGAGGT
>WGAN01000127.1 GCA_015494805.1 Caldifarciminota bacterium | reverse complement strand
CCACCCTCAAGGGTTATAATATCCACCCGTGGATGCCCTAACGATCTTGGTAGTCTGGGGTAGTTGGTTCTTCTTCCTCGTTTTGACGCTCGCGTACTACCTAAAGGAGGGTGAAGGATGAGCGGAGTCGCCATAGGCCTCATAACTTACGTCGTCGTTATGCTCCTCATTGGCCTATACACCTACCGCTTCATGCACACCATAGACGACTTCCTCCTCGGTGGGCGTAAGCTGGGGGCGCTGGTGATAGCCTTCTCGGAGAGGGCGTCCGGTGAGAGCGCCTGGTTCCTCCTCGGCCTTCCGGGCTTCGCGTACGCTATGGGTATGTCCGTCTTCTGGACGGTCGTTGGCGTCGCCCTCGGCATATTCGTAAGCTGGACGGTGATCGCCAAGAGGTTGAGATGGGAGACGGAGAAGTACGGCGCCCTGACCATCCCCGACTACCTTGAGGCCCGCTTTGAGGACCGAAGCCGCCTCATAAGGGTCTTCAGCACCGCCATAATCCTCCTCTTCTACCTCTTCTACCTCGGCGCCCAGATAATCGGGGCCGGAAAGGTCCTGAACGCCACCTTCGGCATGGACCCCGTCCTCGGAATGGTAATAGGGGCGGGGGTGGTGGCCTTATACACGATGGCCGGGGGCTTCACGGCCGTGGCCCTTACCGACCTCGTACAGGGCATAATAATGCTCTTCGCCGCCGTCTTCCTCCCCATCCTCGGCATAATGGCCATCGGTGGTGTGGGGGAGACGTTTGCCAAGTTGAAGGAGATGGACCCCAACTTCCTTAGTGTCCTCGGCGGGAAGGCTGGCAGGGACCTCCTTGTAGGGACGATATTGGGGGGTATGGGGGTGGGCCTCGGTTATATGGGGCAGCCCCACCTCCTCACGCGGTATATGGCCATAAGGAGTACGCAGGAGGTGCGTAAAGGGGTCCTGATAGCCATGCTCTGGGTCCTCCTCGCCTACTGGGGCGCCCCCTTCATCGGTATAGTGGGTAAGGCCTACTTCGGCCCGGAGCTGGCCGACGCCGAAAAGGTGATGCCCATGCTCGCTACGGCCGTTCTCCCTCCGGTCGTGGCCGGCTTCGTGATAGCCGGGGCCATAGCCGCCATGATGTCCACGGCCGACTCCCAGCTCCTCGTGGTCACGTCCGCCGTCGTTGAGGACATATACCGGAAACTCCTCAACAGGGAACTTTCCCAGGAGAAACTCGTCGCCTTCTCCCGGTGGACGACCCTCGCCGTTACGGCCTTCGCCCTCATCCTCGCCCTCTTCGCCAAGAACCTGATATACTGGCTCGTCCTCTACGCCTGGTCTGGCCTCGGTGCCAGCTTCGGTCCCCCTATCCTCCTCGCCCTCCTCTGGAAGGGTACGAACCGCTGGGGGGCGCTGGCGGGCATGCTCACCGGCACCATCACCACCGTCCTGTGGTACAACGTCCCCGCCCTCAAGGGAACGGTCTACGAGCTGATACCCGCCTTCACCTTCAGCCTCGTAGCGACGTACGTCGTGAGCCTCCTGACACGTAAAAGTGGGCGCCCTTAGCCTCTACCTCCACTCCTCCGGCTTCCTCTCCGTAGCGGCGGATACCCTCTTCTTCCACGTTGAGCCGGCCTACTTCTTCGGGAGATCCGGTCGGAGGGTGAAGCCCTTCTACTCCGATAAACTCCGCCTTGACTTCCGGAGCCTCTACGTACGGGGGGGCGCGGGGGCCATAGCCTTTCGGGTGGGACGGCTCCTCCCTTCGGATACGGGGAACCTCCTCCTGGACGCCCTGTCCGTCGGGTACGACGCCCTCTCCCTATCTTGGGCGGGGGAGGGTTGGGAGTACAGCACCACCTTTATGAAGCTCGCCGCCTGGACCTCCGACGGGGAATACTACTTCAACCCCGACGCCGTCTCCATAGTCAAAGGCCAGCGGATAGACAGGTACGCCGTCCTCCGCACTTTCAGGTACGGTCGCTTCTCCTTCTCCGAGGCCACCGTCCTATCCACCCTCTCCGGCCGCTTTCCGGACATTCGGGCCTTTAACCCCCTCCTCCCCGGATACCTCTACCAGTGGTTCTACGCCAGGGAGGTGAATATCCTGTGGGCGGTCTCCTACGACTTCGGGGGGGACGTCCTTAGGCTGGTGATAGACGACTTCCCCTACCTTCCCTCGTGGTTCTCCATAGTGCCGCCCACCGTGGGGGTAAGGCTCTCCGGGAGACACGGCCCCGTCTCCTACGACCTCCTATGGGTCTCCGCCTTCACCTACGCCAACAGGAGGCCATGGGACGCCCTCTACGAGGCCCCCTACTTCGGTGGGGACTACGCGGGCGCCTCCGTCAGTCTCTCTCCCACCTCCGGGAGGATTCGGCCCCTACTTGAGGTCGGGGTGTGGGGCAGGGGCAGGTACAACGGCACCTTCAAGGAACCGGAGATAGGGGAGTACCCCCCCTTCGCCTTCCTCCACTCCCCCGTAAGGTACGACGCCTACCTCTCCGTTGGCCTCCGGTACGGCAACCTTGAGGTTCAGGTGGGGTACGGCGGGAAACCCAACACCCTCACCTACCGCAGGCTCTTCCTCTACTTCTCCTCCATACGGTAAATCCTTACCTTCAAGGTCAGAATTCGCCCTTAGAATACCCTCGCTATGTCCGACAAGGAGAGGGAAGAGCTTCAGAAACTTGAGGAGATGCGTAAGAGGAACCTGACCAAGGAGGCCGTCGTTGGGGTTTTGAGGGACATATACGACCCAGAGATACCGGTCAATATCTGGGACCTCGGCCTTGTCTACGCCCTTGAGATAGACCCGGAGAAGAAGAGCATATACATCCTGATGACGGTGACGGCTCCGGGGTGTCCGGTCGCCGAACCTCTCCGTATGATGGTGGAGGACCGTTTGAGGGCCTTGGGATTTGAGGACGTCAAGGTGGAACTGACCTTTGATCCACCTTGGTCCATAGATAGGATGACGGAGGAGGGTAAGGAGATCCTTCGGGCGATGGGGTATCCGATATAGAGCCTCCCCGAAGACGGGTGGGAACTATGGACCTTTCCGAGGGTTTGGGTGCTTTGAGCGGTGGAAGGGAGGGGTGAGGTATCACTTTTGGAAAAAATTTTCACATTACTAGTCTCAATCCCGTAAATTATGGAAATTTTTGACTGACACCGCAGTATATGGCGAAGGCCACCCGTAATGCAGCAACCTCGCAGATTCAACTGCGACTTTGATCGGTGGATTTCTGTCAAAGGCCTACGTTAGGCAACGGACGGATGGTCCT
>WGAN01000126.1 GCA_015494805.1 Caldifarciminota bacterium | reverse complement strand
CCTCACCTACCCCCCGCCTCTCTCAAGATACGTCCGAAGTCCCGAAGGTACTCCTCGGCTATCCACCTCTTGAAGAATATGACCACGTTCTCGTCGTTCTTCTTCCTCGCCGACCGCGAGAAGTTGTAGGACCCCGTTATTACGATTGAATCATCCACGATTATGTACTTGTCGTGGAGGATGTAGGGGTTCCCGTCCTTGAAGACCGGTATGCCGGCCCTCCTAAGCTTCCTGTACTCCGACCCCTTGTTCCTAACGCTACGGGCCTCCACCACACCGACCACGTCCACCCCCCTCCGCTTGGCCTCCACCATCGCCTTGCCGATGTCGTCGTCCGTGAAGGAGAAGGCGGCGAACCTGACGCTCTTACGGGCGTTTCGCAGTATATCAACGATCCTCCGGGCTATGCTGTCCTCCGGGGCGAAGTAGTTCTCAAGGTAGATGTTGGCCACCTTGAAACAGCAGTGGGTGTTGCGTGGGGACTCCGGGCCGAAGAGGTGCTGCGAAAACATCTCCTGAAACTCCCTCTCGTAGTTCTCCGCCACCTGCGGGGAGAAGATGATGAAGGCGTTGTTATCGTTGCGATAGACGGAGGACTCCTTGAAGTTCATTGAACCGGACCATACGGCCTTCCCATCAACTACTACGAACTTGTTGTGCATGTAGGGACGGCGGTTGTCAAAGACGACGGGTATGCCCTCCGCCTTCAGCTTTCTGGCCGCCCACTTCCGCTTCATCCTGTCGTCCATCACTACCTTTACGTCTACCCCCCTCTCCTTGGCATCAATCAGGGCCTTTACGACACTCTCCAACTCCAACTCAAATATGGCGACGTGAACGTACCTCTTGGCCGAGTTTATGAAGGAGACCAACGCCCTTTCGGGGTTGTCGTCCGAGCGGGTGAAGAATATCTCAACGGGTCTGTTCTCCGCCTTGGGCGTTTCCTCCCGGACACCTCCGGGCCTGCCCCTCCCTACGCTCCTCCAAACGAAGTACAGGATCACCACGAGGAGGATGAGGACGGGCCACAGGTACCTGAACCTCTTCATGCCGGTAATATAACGGGGAAACCTTCGGAGGGTTTAGCGAGTATCCTCTTCTCCATCTCCCGGAGCTTCAACTCAAGGGAGAGGAGGGTGCAGGCGGAGCATCCCCCCTCCCCCGTGTTCAGTTAATCCTCGTGGACGTCAAACCTGACGAAACGACGTACCACGAAGTCCCCCTGGGACTTTAGCCACTCGCCGAAGGAGATCTTCGGGTCCTTCATGTAGGGCTGATCAAGGAGGGACCTCTCGCTAAGGAAGGACTTGAGCCTACCCTCAACTATGCGGGGGATGACCTTTTCGGGCTTACCCTCCTTGCGGGCCTGCTCCTCGTATATCTCCCTCTCCCTCTGGAGGACCTCCTCCGGTATCTCGTCCTTGGAGACGGCGATGGGCTTCATGGCCGTGATCTGCATGGCCGTCTCCCTCGCCACCCTCTCGTCGGGGGGATAGATCTCAACTATAGCCCCCTGAAGGGCGCCCGGATGGACGTAGATATAGACCATCCCGTCGTCCGTGGAGAAGTAAGCCACCTTCTTTATCTCTATCTTCTCCCCCACCTTCCCGGAGAGGAGCTTCATCTCCTCCTCAAGGGCGGGGTCCATCAACTCCTCAACGCTGTTGGCCTTCTTCTCCAAGAGGACCTGGAGGGCCTTCTGGCCAAAGGCCTTGAAGTCGTCGGTCCTGGCTACGAAGTCCGTCTCGCAACCCACCTCAACGACGGCCCCCCACTTGAAGTTCTCGTCGGAGGCGGTAAAGAGGAGGCCCTCCTTGGTCGTACGGGAGACCTTCTTCTCCGCCTTGGCTATCCCCATCTTCCGGAGAATCTCAATGGCCTTATCTATGTCCCCCTCCGCCTCCTCAAGGGCCTTCTTCACGTCCATGAGGCCAGCACCCGTGGCCTCGCGCACCATCTGTATGAGCTTAACGTCTATCTTTGCCATATCGGAAGACCTCCTTTTATCCGGTAAGCTCGGCCGTTTCGGGCAGGATACCTCCCGCGGCCTCCCTCTCCCTCTTGCCGTCCAGATAACCCTGGGCCACTATGTGGGTTATGAAGCGGATGCTCTTCATGGACTCGTCGTTGGCGGGTATGGGCAGGTCCACCATCTCCGGGTCGGCGTTGGTATCCACGATGCCTATGGAGGGGATGCCCAACTTCTTCACCTCGTAGGCGGCGATGTGGTTGTACTTGGGGTCCACTATGTAGACGAGGTCGGGGAGGTGGTTCATGTTCTCTATACCGCCGAAGAGCTTGCGGAGCTTGGCGTACTCGCGCTGCATCTTGAGGATCTCCTTCTTGGTGTAGGGTAGAACCTCACCGCGGCGGCGCCTCTCCTCAAACTCCAGGAAGAGGGACTCGTACTCCTTCATCTTGAGGATCCGCTTGTGGATGGTCTCAAAGTTGGTCAGGAGGCCACCGGGCCACCTCTCCACGACGTAGAAGGCTCCGACCCTGCGGGCCTCGTCCTTTATTATGGCTCTGGCCTGCGGCTTGGTGCTTACGAAGAGTACGGTACCGCCCCGGCGTCCCTCCTCCCTCATCCGCTCGTAGGCCTTACGGAGGGCCACGACGGTGTACCTTACGTCTATGACGTGGATGCCGTTCCGCACGGTGTAGATGAAGGGCCTCATCTTGGGGTTCCAGCGGCTCTTGCGGTGTCCGTAGTGGGCGCCCACCTCAAAGAGCTTCTTCAGAAGCTCCCTCGGGTTGTTCAGAAGCTCCCGGACGTCTATCTCCTCCAGATCAACGCTTGGTGTACTGCCAAGCCCTTCTTCTCTTAGTTCTTCCATACTTCATCCTCTCCTTTTCTCTCGGATCGCGCGTGAGCATACCGGCCTTGCGAAGGACGGGCCTCTTGCCGGGGTCAAGGGCCACTATGGCCCTCGCGAGGGCGTGGCGGACGGCACCGGCCTGACCGGACACACCACCCCCCTCAACCCTGACCTTCACGTCCACGACGTCCCTTAGGCCGGTGATCTCCAGAGGCTCTAAGGCCCACATCACGAGGTGGGCCTTCTTGAAGTACTCGTCGGGCGACTTCCCGTTTATGAAGATCCTTCCCGTCCCCCTCTTCAGGGTCACACGGGCGGTCGCCCGCTTTCTGGAGCCAGAAATGTTTATGATCTCCATTTTCTACTTCCGTTTAAACCTTTATATCCAGCGGCTTGGGGTTCTGGGCGGCGTGGGGATGGGTGTCGCTGGCGTAGATCTTCAGCCTCTTGAGGCGGCGTTTGCGGAGCCTGTTCTTGGGAAGCATACGCTTTACGGCGAGGTAAAGGACACGTTCAGGGTGATGCTGGAGCATCCACCACAGGGGCCTCTCCTTGAGACCGCTCGGGTACCCACTGTGCCACCTGTACATCTTCTGCTGAAGCTTCCTTCCCGTGACCTTCACCTTGTGGGCGTTCAGTACTATCACGAAGTCGCCCATATCGGCGTGGGGAGTGTACTGGGGCTTGTGCTTACCCATGAGGATCTTCGCTATCTCGGAGGCGAGCCTCCCCAGGGTCTTCCCCGTGGCGTCCACTACGTACCACTCCCGCTGGACGTCCTCTTTCCTCAAAAATGGCGTCACTTTCACCTTTCTACCCTCCTTTTAAGAGCGTGTATTATACTGCCGAAGGG
>WGAN01000125.1 GCA_015494805.1 Caldifarciminota bacterium | reverse complement strand
TCTCCACACCAAAGTGGGGGAAAGACTGTATGTACTTCCCCTCCTTGAAAAAGGCTTTGGCCAGGATCTCGGAGGCCACTACGGCCCCCTGTCCTCCACGACCGTGGATCCTGATTTCTATCATGCTCGTCCTCCTTGGTCTCCTATTATACCCCTGTAGGTCCATCCGCGTGGGGTCTTACCTCACCACGATGTACCTTACGGGTCGGCCCTCAATGGATACCCCGTAGACCCCCGGCTTCAGCCTTACGACCACCTCCTCTACCCCCTCGGCCACCACCCTACCATCCACACCTATCACCCTTACCTCACCCCTGCCCCTCACCTTCAGTACCCTCCCCTCCAACCTCACTCCGTACTTACCTTCCCCGGCCTCACCTACCGCCAGGTCTCCCCCATTACCGAGGGGGTCGTACGTGAAGACTATCTCGTCCAATATCGGCGTCAGGGTAGAGTCCGCGTTCGCATACAGCTCCACCCTGTACTGCAGGTACCGGAAACTCTCAACCGCAAACGTGTCTGAACCCGGTATGGAGGGGTCGTTCAAGTTCCTGCTTCCACTACCCGTAAAGACGTAAGGCCCTATCCAAGTCGTCCAAGAGGAGCCGTAGCGTGAGGCCCTAACATAGACGTGTATCTCCTTCCCCGGTGCGGAGGGGTTACAGTTGGAGAAGGACACCTGTACCTGGAGCCACCTCCTATATACGCCGGCGTCCAAGATAGAGGAGGTCAGGGTAGCCGTAGGCTCGTACTTGAGGACGGTCTTGTACCACCAGAGGCCCTCGTGGGCGGTCGGGAGTCCGGCCCTAACGAGGATGTCCGGGGAGGCGTCGCCGTTGAGGTCCCCTATCCCCACGCCGAAGTAGTGGCGGTTGGGTATGGCGGGAGTCGTCTTGGTGAAACCGAGGGAGCCGTCGTTGAGGTAGATATGGACCCTCTGGGCGAACTTGTCGGCCACTATCAGGTCCAAGTCCCCGTCCGGTTCTAGATCCCCCTTCTCTATGCCGTAGGGGGAGGTGAGGGTGTTGTCTATCACTATCCTCGTAAAGGTGAGTCCCCCATCGTTCCTGTAGAGGATCACGCTTCCGGCTCCCTCGTCGGTCAAGGCCACGTCCGGGTCGCCATCGCCGTCAAGGTCGCCGACGGTCAGGTTGAAGGCGAAGGAAGTCGTACCGTCTATGGTGTGGGCTGTGAAGTTCCCTGACCCGTCGTTCTCAAACAGATAGACCTCCGTCCGGGCGGCCTGCACTATGTCCAGATCCCCATCCCCGTCAAAGTCGGCCACCTCCACGTCGTAGGAGTCCCCTTGGCCTGTCATAAGGGTGTGCTTTACCCAGTTAGGGTACTGCTGCTCGTACCAGTGAATTGAGCCTCCCCCTATGGTAGTGGCGACGAGGTCGTAGTCCCCATCGCCGTCCAGATCCCCGACGGCCACCCCCTGGCTCTGCGAGGCCGGAGGATACACGTCGCCGTCCACCACCACCTTGGTGAAACCCATCGCACCGTCGTTCTCGTAGAGGATGAGGTCCTCGCTGGGATAGGAGGACAGGAGTACGTCCAAATCCCCGTCCCCTCTCCAGTCAAAGGCCACCACCTCGTCGGGACTGTAGGGGTTGTCTATGGTGTATCTCGTAAAACTACCGCATCCGGCATTCTCGTACCAGTACAGGGCATCGGGGGAAGGCTCGTTCGCAGCGAGTAGGTCCTTGTCTCCGTCCATGTCAAGGTCCACAATATCGGGGTTGTTGTCGTACCCGCCCATACTCCCATCTACGAGGTACTCCTCAAGCGTCCGGAATACGCCCTTCAATCGCAGTTTCCCCGGAAACTCGTAGAAGGCGGAGGAGTCGGCCGAGCAGAAGGTGTTTCCCCACGTTGAGACGGGACCGCATACCCCCGGTCCCCCCGACCAATCACTCTGTGAAACCGACTGCGATACGAAGAGTATAACCATCAACAGGTATTTTAAGGCCAAAGCGCCCCGTCTTTCCACCTGACTTTCTCCAGTAGAATAGCCGCTTATGGAAGAGAGGAAGTCCGTAAAGGAAGAGAAGATAGTCATACCCAAGGAGGAGCTTGAAAAGTACAGGGATAAGGTCGCCCGCAGGCTCGCCCGGAGGGTGAAGATGCCGGGGTTCCGGCCCGGAAAGGCCCCTATCTCCCTGATAAAGCGTAGGTTTGCCGAGGAGATAGAGGAGGAGGCGGTTATAGAGGCCCTGAACGAGGAGGTCAAGAAACTCGTTGAGGAGAGGGGTTGGCACCTCATATCCTCGCCGAGGGTGAAGGCCAAGAGTGAGGGGGAGGACGCCTACGAGTTCACGGTTGAGTTTGAGATCTATCCGGAGATATTCCTCCCCGACCTAAGCCAGATAAGGGTCAAGAAACGCATAAAGCAGATAACGGACGCCGACGTTGAGGAGAGGATACAGGAGTTCAAGGAGGAGAACGCTACCCTCCAGAGCGTAGACCGGGAGGTAAGGGAGGGGGACGTGGTCCTGGCGGAGTTCTTCACTCGGAAGGACGGCGAAGAGGGAACGAGGAGGAGGGCAAGGATATACGTCCGGGCAGACGAACTGGATGAGGAGCTGTACAACGCCATCCTCGGTAAGAAGGTGGGGGACGAGGTCGTACTCCCCGGTGAGGAGGAGGGAGAGGAGGAAGTGTACGTCATAAAGAAGGTGCTTGAGGTTCAGTACCCGTCGGACGAGGAATTGGCGGAGCTTCTCGGCTACACCTCACCGGAGGAGATGAGGGAGAAGATAAGGGAGGAACTGATAGAGGAGGCCCAGAAGCAGGCCGAGTACGAGCTTGAGAACGCCATAATTCAGGAGATCCTCCGCCTCGCCCCGTTTGATCCGCCCCCTTCCCTCGTCCTTAGGGTCTATAAGGATATCAAGCCCCAGATAGAAGAGCAGGTGGCCCCGGAGGAGGTGGAAGAGGTCGCTATTCAGAACGCCGCCTTCATAGTGGCCCGCGACCTGATCATCCTCAAGGTCATAGAGGAGAAGGGACTAGACATAACGGACGAGGAGATAGTGCAGTACCTGAAGGAGGAGGGGGAGGCCAACCCGGAGAAGTTCCTTGAGGAGGCCAAGAAGAGGGGGAAGTACGAGGAGCTTCGGAGCCGCTACCTCATAAGGAAGGCCTACGACTACCTTAAGCAAACCGTACAGATAGAGCCGGAGTTCGTATAACGGGGTTATAATACCCCTGCCATGAGGAGGTTTCTATCGCTTGTCTCAATTTTTTGGGTAGTACCTGCGTACGCGCAGAGCATCGTCTGGCTCTCATCACCCGGTATGGATACGAACGATGTGATAGCCATATCCAACGACGGAAGCCTCGCCGGAGGCCGGTACTGGTACGCATCCGGCTACACGACCTATCTCCCGTTCATCTGGACGCCGGACTTAGGTATGATCTCCCTCGCCCGATCCGGCTTTGGTATGAATGAGGGTGCAGTGTGCTACGTAGACCCCGAAGGTAGGTTTGCCCTCGGATACGCCGACTCCTCGGACGGGAAGTTCTACATCTTCAAATGGACGAGGGACAGCGGAGCCGTCGTGATACCCGAGATACCGCCGAACAGCTTCGTATGCAGCGCTGCTGGGGACAGTATAATCGTAGGCTCAACCCTTGATACGACCACATACCTGTGGTTCTCCTGGAGGATGATAAACGGCGTTATGATGGACACCCTATACCCTCCAGGATTCACGACGTCTGCCAACGCTGTATCGGGCAACGGCATGGTCGTAGGTGTGGACGTCTGGAACGACACGGCTGACCTTGACTACAGGTGGGTGCCGGATAGTGGGACATTAACGCTTCTGACGCAGCTCGGAGGGAACTTCAACATCGTATCTGACGTCTCCTACGACGGCT
>WGAN01000124.1 GCA_015494805.1 Caldifarciminota bacterium | reverse complement strand
GGGGCGACGGATTGGGGCAAAGAATTCTTTACTTTTTACTATTTATTAGCCAGTCTTTCAAGTAGCATCTTATAATCTCCAATCAGGGATTCTAGGAGTAAAATATCCTCAGAAAGTAGAGCATTCACGCTAAGACCTATTGCCTTACTTATCTCTTTTATAACTCTTTTACTAATTTCTCTATGCATATCTATGCACTTAAACTGATATACTCGTTTTAAATATGGCCTAAATAAAAATCTTTCCTTTTTATATATAGATACTTTTCCATTCTCAGGGCCCTTCATTACATATCCTTTTTCAGCCAGTAATCTCTTTAAAGTTTCACACCGTATAGAGGGAATCTTTCTTCCAAGTGGAATAACGTTTTTCTTTATAAAATTTCCTATTATAATCAATTCCCTATGAATAGTAATATTGTATTTTTTATAATATTTAGAAAATTCGGATTTTATTAAAGTATTTTCTGCAGTTCTTAGCGCAAGTTTTTCCAATGTTTTTTGATTAACCTCCTTAAATCTATATCCATTTTTCCATAAGGATAAAAGTAATGATAGGGTAGCAGTACGTTTATTAGCATCATGAAAGGGATGATTTTTTATCAATCCCCAAAATAATGTCGCACTTACGAAAAATTTCAAAGTCTTACCTAAGGAAGATGCATAATTGATTATATTGATTTGTCTGTCAGTAGATGATAAAAACATATTAATATCTTTTATGCCTACACCACCTACATAATATGATGTAGCATTTGTACTAAATGCTTTACTCAAAAAATAATCAGCTATCAGAAAATGAGCTGCAAGGACATCGTATGGGCTTATGATTACTATATTCATAGGACCTAATTTTGGTGGATATTTAACATTAAGACGCCTTAAGGTATTGATATCCTTCTGATATAGCTCCTTTAAACCAGGGGTCCTAAACTTTAAATCTATAATCATAATTATCTATGCGGTTTGTGTCAATATTTTCGTCACCTCTCCCCTCCCAACCCTCTTCACCCTCCCCTCCGCCTTGATGTCGCTTCCGCCGCCGCCTCCGCCCAACTTCTCCGTCAGCCTCTTGATTATATCGCGGGCGGAGACTTTGCCCTTGAGAGCCTTGCCAACGCGCACATGGACGAAGCCCCTGTCCTTCGGGTGGTCGGATACGAGTACGACCACCACATCATCCCCTTGGACCCTATCGCCCACCTGCCTTAGAGCCTCCTTGGGCAGGGGCAGGATGGCCCAGCGGATTATGTAGTCCCCCCTGTCTATCTCCTCAACCTCCGATGCGGAGAGGGTGGCCAGACGCTGGAGGAGGGAGTTGTTCTCGCTCCTTAAGGCCTTAACCTCGTCCAACTTCTTCTTTACGGCGGCCGGTACCTCCTTCGGAGACACCTTCAACAGGCCGGCGGTGTCCCTCAACACCCTCCGCTGCTCCTGTACGTACCTCAAAGCCCTCTCACCCACGAGGGCCTCTATACGCCTCGTCCCGGCCGATACGCTCTCCTCCCTGACTATGACAAAGAGGCCTATATCCCCCGTCCTATCAACATGGGTGCCGCCGCAGAGTTCCTTTGAGAAGTCCCCGACGCTTATGACACGGACTATTTCCCCGTACTTCTCCTCAAATATGGCCATAGCCCCCTCTTTGAGGGCCTCCCTGTAGGGTTTGTACTCCTCGCTTACGGGTATGTTCTCCCTTATCTTCTCGTTTACCAGTCTCTCAACCTCCTCAATCTCCTCCTGCGTCAGGGCTACGGGGTGGGAGAAGTCAAACCTCAGCCTCTCCCTCTCCACGAGGGACCCCTGCTGCCTGACGTGAGGGCCGAGGATGGTACGCAAAGAAGCGTGCATAAGGTGGGTGGCGGTGTGCGCCCTTCTGGCCGCCCATCTCTGTTTCTCATCTACGGTCAGGGTGGCCTCATCCCCCACCTTCACCTCACCGGAGATTCTTCCGTAATGCACTATATCCGCCCCCACCCTCTTGGTGTCCTGTACCTCCATCCTCCAACCGTTGCCAGCGATAACGCCGACGTCCCCCACCTGTCCGCCCCCTTCGGGGTAGAATGGGGTCTCGTAGAAGACGAGGGCGTCCTTCTCTTTGAGCTTCCCGACCTTTGCCACCCTGGAGGTGTGCGTCAGTTTGTGGTAGCCGACGAACCTGGAGCCGGTGTAGTCTTCGGCCGTCTCCTTCCACTCCGGCACCAGCATCTTGAACTTCGCCGCCGCCTGCGACCTCTCTCTGGCCTTCTCCATCTCCCTGCGGAAGCCCTCCCAGTCTACGGCGACCCTGTAGGTTGAGGCGTAGTCGTCTATCATGTCCTGCGGTATGCCGTAGGTGTCGTAGAGTTTGAAGGCGACGTCTCCCGGAAGGACTCCGCCCTCTCCGACCTCCTCAAGGGCCTTTATCAGGATGGGGACGGCCTTTCCGAGGGTGTTGAGGAAACGCTCCTCCTCGCTCTTTATAACCTTCTTCACCACCTCGGCGTTCTCCTCAACTTCGGGGTAGGCCTCCTTCATTATGTCTATAACGACATCCGCAACGCGGTAGAGGACGGGTTCGGCTATGCCGATCTTCTGGGCGAACCTGTAGGCCCTCCGGAGGATACGCCGCAGGACGTAGCCCCGGCCGAAGTTGGCGGGGAATATCCCGTCCGCAATTGCAAAGACCAACGCCCTCGTGTGGTCGGCTATCACCCTGTGGGGGGCGCCCGTCTCGTAGGAGTACTTTACCCCCGTTATATCCTCTATGAAGTTGATTATGGGCATAAAGAGGTCGGTCTCGTAGTTGGAGTAGGCCCCCTGAAGGACGGCGGCGATCCTCTCTAAGCCCATCCCCGTGTCTATGTTCTTCTTGGGAAGAGGCTCAAGCGTACCGTCCGCCCTCCTGTTGTACTGCATAAAGACCAGATTCCACAGCTCAAGCCACCTCTCCCCCTCATCGTAGGGGGTCTTCTGGTTGGGGTCGGACTCCGGACCGAGGTCGTAGAGTATCTCCGAAGAGGGACCGCAGGGACCCACGTCCCCCATCTCCCAGAAGTTGTCCTTCTTCCCCATCCGGAGAATCCGCTCCTCCGGTAGCCCCACCTCGTCCCGCCATATGGCGTAGGCCTCGTCATCCTCCTCATAAACCGTAGCCCAGAGCCTCTCCTTCGGCAGCTTATAGACCTCCGTCAGAAGCTCCCACGCCCACAGTATAGCCTCCCGCTTGAAGTAGTCTCCGAAGGAGAAGTTTCCGAGCATCTCAAAGAAGGTGTGGTGCCTGCGGGTGAATCCAACGTTGTCAAGGTCGTTGTGCTTCCCCCCTGCCCTTAGGCACTTCTGGACGGACGTGGCACGGGTGAAGGGTGGGGTGGCCTCGCCGAGGAAGTAGGGTTTGAACTGGTTCATACCGGCGTTGGTGAAAAGCAAAGTGGGGTCGGGTGGAAGCAGAGGGGAAGAGGGTACTACCGTATGCCCCTTCTCCCTGAAGAACTCAAGGAACGTCTTGCGGATCTCGGAGGACTTCACGAGAAGGAATTGTAAGGGGGAGGGCTGAACCGGTTGAACGGGGGGTTGGGGGAGGAAGTTTGTGGTGAGGATGCTGAAGGCGTAGGAGGAAGAAAAATGAAATAAATTAATTCAATTATTTCTACAATCAATATAATCTAATTTAACATCTTTAACAGTGTGAAAGGCTTTCTTGTTAGTTTTATCGACAAAACTCAAGTTAAAGTACTTTCTTTCTTATCTCTGCAATCAATATAATTAAATCTCTTCCCTTCTTCGCTCAAACCACTCATAAAATAGACATCTACTAAATCTTAAAGTACAGCTTCCAGTTTCCTAAAATCCAATTCCCTAAAGTCTGACTTTCAGTTCTTAAAACGCAGGCGAACCCTCGCAATGCGGCATAAAGAAACAGCTCACAACCTCCCCCTAACCTCCTCAAGGTACCTCCGGAAGTGTTTCCTTCCGTTCTTGGGGTTGGACATAGCCTTCCTGTAGAGGAGGGGTATCACCTTCCGGACGTACCGCCTATCTATCAGGACCTGCGTTTTATACGTACCCTCGTCCCTGTAGCCAACGCTATCGCCGAGGGGGACGAAGTAGGGTTCGCCCTCCAGAACCCTCACCGGTGGGTACTCTATGAGGGATGGGTCAAACTCCACCCACCTCCCGTCTATCTCCACCATTATGGCCATATGGACGGGGAAGGGGACGTAGAAGTACGCCCTGTAGCCGTTATCCCGCATAGCCCTTAGAAGGACCTGGGCGAACTCATCGCAGTCGTACCCCCTCCTTTTGCCGAGGGTCGGAAGCATATCGGGTAGGTAGTACTGCTTTCCCCGATAGGAGTTGTTGGCGTAGTCCCAACGCGTGAGGTCTCCACTTGAGAGGAGGAGGAAGATGGCCATCGCCTTGAGGAGACGGGGGTGGTTATAACCCATCACCGTATCCAACCCTCCTATCCGGATGAGGTACTTCACCTCTCGCTCCTTCGCCTTCAGGACGAGGTTTGCTACGCTGTCTGGAACCTCAAGGAGGGATAGGAGAGCGAGGGGCATAATGGGAAATTGTAAAGGGGGACGGGCGTCTTAGCCGTTATCCGGCGCAGCAGCTCATATCCCTTACGTCCCTATCAAAGGAGAGGGCGGCGAGCCTGACTCCCTCGTTGTACGTCAGATAAGGGAAGAAGAGATCGGTCAGCTCTTCCACCTTCAGACCTCTGGAGATGGATAGTGCGACCACCATCACCACCTCCCCGGCGTTCCGCATGACCGCCCTGATGCTGAGGACCTTACCCTCCATATCCCTCAACACCTTAACGAACCCCCTGTTGCCGGGTACCACCCCTTCAACCGGGACGTCCTCTGCCGGAAGTACGGCCCTCTCGTAAGGTATCCTCAGCCTCCTCAACTGCTCCTCCGTGGGCCCCACACCGGCGACCTGCGGATGGGTGAATATCACGAAGGGTACGGCCCGGTAGTCTATCTTCATACCCGCCCCTGTGAGGGCGTTGAGGGCCGCCACTTTACCCTCTCGCGCCGCCGTATATACGTACATAGGTCTGCCCTTAACGTCCCCTGCGGCATAGACGTTGGCAACTCCCGTCTCCATTCTCCCGTTGGCCACCACGAACCCCCTGCCCCGCATCTGCACCCCTATCTCCTCCAGACCCAGTCCGGCGGTGTTCCCCACCCTCCCGGTGGCAAACAGGATGTGGCTCCCTTCAACCTTCCTGTCCCCATCAAGGATCACCTCCACGTCCCTATCCTTGCCCCTTACGGCAACGGGAAAGGCCCCTTTCACTACCTCCACTCCCTCGTCCGATAGGAAGGCCTCAACCTCTCCGGATACGTCTTCGTCCTCGCTGGACAGGGGCCTCCGCCGGCGGTGTATCAGGACGACCTCGCTCCCCAACCTCCGGAAGGCCTGGGCCATCTCAACCCCCACGTAGCCCCCTCCTATGATCACGAGTTTTTCGGGCAGTTCCTCAAGGGAGAAAAGGTTTAGGTTGGTAAGGTAGGGTACGGAGTCCAGACCGTCTATATCGGGGACGTAGGGGGAGGATCCCGTGGCCACCAATATAGCCCCTCCCTCTATCACCTCTCCCCCGACCTCAACCTTCCCTCTGGACAGCACCCTTGCCCTGCCTTCCACGATATCCACGCCGTGTTCCTTCAGCACCCTAACGTACTTTTCCTCCCTGTGCCTGCTGACCACCCCCTTCAGGCTATCCATAAGGGCGGAGAAGTTATCCAGTTTGGAGGAGACGCTCACCCCCGGAAAGGATGGGGGACTTAGGGTCTAGGTTGCCTTCAGGAGGTACTTTGAGGGTACGCACCCGACGTTCACACACGTTCCCCCTATCGGCCCGTCGTTTATCACAACCACGCTGGCCCCCATACGGGCGGACTCAACGGCCGCCGATGTCCCCGCGGACCCGCCGCCGATTATGATGAGGTCGTACTTCATCTCAACACCTCCCCCAAGATTTCGGGTAGGTAGGGCTGGTTGGATATCCCCTTCCACAGGAAGATCACCCTCCCCTCCCCGAAGTACCTCTCCCCCACCACCGTACCGAGGTTTGCGGCCTCCTTCCGGAGGATGTACCTGACCACATGGGGGTTCTCCAAGGTGCGGAGACGGGTATCCCCAAGGGCGTAGTACCTGTAGCTCCTACCCTTCCCCTCCACCTCAACCCTTCCGCCCCACTCCCCTTTAAGGTCCGGCCCGAAACCTATTTTGATGCCGAACCTCTCAACCGCCGGCCTGACTTCGCCTCCGTAAGGCCTGTACAGGGGGTAGGGGCCGCCCGCGAGGAGTAGGGTTCCCCCTCGTTGCACGTACTCCACCAGACGGGGTATCAAGGAAAGATCATAGTACTCCCCCATATCGTAAGATATGACGTCGCAACCGGTAAAACGGCCGTCCTTAACGTCCCTCGCCACCCCGTAGAAAAGGAGGGAGACGGGGGTAGGGTCCTCGCCGGTTATGGAGCATAGGTTCAGGTTGGGCCTAAACCTTGGGGGGGTGAAGGTTATCTTACGGGGACGGACCCGCCCCTTGAACTCTTCGGCCATTTTCCGAGTTAAGACGAGATACCTGAAACCGAAGTTTTTTGAAGGCTCTATGTGGGTCCCCTCCTCCCACTCGTTGAAGGAGGTTATGAGGACGATGTCTGCACCGGCGTTTATGGCCCTCCTCCACTGTTTTACGTACGTGAGGCCGTCCATCCGGGGTACCCTCCTCTCCGGTGCCTTTCGCAGGTTGAAGCCGGGGGAGACGGGCAGGGCGCAGAGACCTCCAAAGGCGTGGGCGTAGTCGCACATCTCACGGGCCTCCTCCACCCCCAACCGGAAGATTATGTAGATGTGCATGTTGCCTGCAGTGAAACCGTTGAGACCGTTGAAGCCGTGGAGGGAGACGTAGGCGCTGTCCAGGACCCCCATAAGCTCCGCCCTCTGCTTCAGGGACATCCGGTCGGTTATGCGGCTATATACGAAGATGAGGGGTTTGCCGTTTATCCGCAGGAGGTTCTTCCTATCTCCAAAGACCTTGAGGACTTCCCTTATCCTCTCGGCTGGGTCGCCGTTCTCTATGTAGAAGGTGTATTTGAGGCCGCACTCCTCAAACACCTCCGTTATCTCTCTCACCCTCTCTATACCCCCGAAACGCTCCTCCTTCCAGAGGGATACGACGAAGCCGTCTATCCCCCCCTCCTTGGCCCACTCGCAGTGCTTGAGGACGACCCCCCTATTCCGGGAGGAGTACCTGCCTATCAAGGGTTCGTCCAAAGCGACATCCCACCGTACGTTCGGCTCAAACCACACGTAGTAAAAGGCGAGTACCATCAGGGGCGATTTTAAGCCCGCCTCTCCCCCCGGTGGTGGGTTCCGCCCTTAGAATTAAAAGTGGTATGATGCTCGCTTTTCTAGTCTCCGCCCTTATACCGACGAAGATAACGGACTACAAGAAACCGCTCCCGGATGCCTTCGCCTCAAAGTACAGCCCGATGGTGGCCAAGGCCGAAAGGCTGTATTACGCCGGTCAGATAGCGAGGGCGAAGGAGCTGTACGAGGACCTTATAAACAACAGCGACGCCCCCGGCAAGCGGTTGGTCGGATACATCGGGAACGGCTGGTGCCTGATACACATGGGCAGGTACTCCGAGGCCATAGATACCTTCAAGAAGGCCGAGGTCCTTAGCGGTGGCCGCAAGCCAGCCGTCATACCTCTCTATATGGGCCTGGGAATAGCATACTACAACAAGGGACGGTACTTTGACGCTTACCGCTACTTCTACTCCCTAACACAGTATCCGGAGTATGCGGACGTCTATAGGGACGCCCTCTACTTCGCCGCCCTCTCCGCCTATATGAACGGCTCCTACGACAAGGTCATATCGCTGGTGGACGAACTTCAGAGGAGGTTCCCCAACAGTAAGCAGGCCAACGACGCCGCCGTACTCAAGGTCTTCGCCTACCGTAAGAAGGGGGAGCTTTTCAAGGCCATAACGGAGCTGAAGAAGCTCATAGAAAAGGGACATCCCAAAAAACCGAAGTTTGAGATAATCCTCGCCGAGTGGTACGCCGAGTACGGGGACTACCCCAAGGCCATCCAGCAGTACGAGAAGGCCCTGGCCGCCTACCCCTTTCTCAAGGACACCATCCTCGCATCCCTTGCGTACATAGAAGGGAAGTACGGCGACAACATAGCCACGGACCCCAGGGTGAAGGTCACCAACCCCCTCGTGGGTGAGATCCTCTTCTACAAGCCCGGAATGAAGGCCTACAAGAGCGGCCATATGACCAAGGCCCAGCAGAGGTTTGAGAGGTTCATCCAGTTCTTCCCCGACGACCCCAGATCCGCCAAGTTGGTGGCCTACCTCGGCCAGCTCCTCTTCCAGGCCGGAAGCTACGAGAAGGCGAAAGAGAAGTTGGAGTACTACCTCCAGAAGTACCCGGAAGGTGAGGACAGACCGGCCGTCCTTGAGCTCCTTGGCAAGGTGTATTACAGGCTGAAGGACTACAGGAAGGCGGCCGAGACGTGGGACCAGTTCCTCCGGGAGTACCCCGGCCACAAGGACGCCGAGAAGGTGAAGAAGCTCCTTCAGGCTCTCATAGCCGAGAGGCCGGAGGTGGCCAAGTACGTGAAGTCGGAGGTGGGAGCGGAGGCCGTCTTCAACAAGGCCCTCGCCGCCTACAAGCAGGGGGCTTACCCCAAGGCCCTGAAGCTCTTTGAGGAGTTCATCCAGCTCTTCCCCAACAGCCAGTACACCCCCAAGGCCACCTTCAACGCCGGCTACATCGCCTACCAGATGAAGGAGTACGATAAGGCTATCCAGCACTTCTCGGAGTACGTACAGAAGTACCCCAACGGTGAGGACGCCGAAAACGCCCTCTACCTCCTCGGCCTGGCGCACTTCGCCAAGAAGGACTACGATAACGCCATCACCTACCTCACCCAGTTCGTCCAGACCTACACCGACTCCGACAAGCTCGCCGACGCCTACAAGTTCCTTGGCTTCTCCTACTACAAGAAGTACGAGGCTGGGGACGAGACCGCCAAGGCTAACGCCATAACCGCCTTCCAGAACGCCGCCAAGCTGTACAGGGCGGCGGGTAAGAGCAAAGAGGCGAGCCAGATGGAGCAGTTCGCAAAGCAGTTAGGCGGATAAGATGCTCCTGCTCTTCGCTTTCATCGGTGAGATAAACTCCATAGCGACGGTGGATATTGACGGGGACGGGAACTACGAGGCCTTCCTCGGTACGTCCAAGGGCCTATACCTCCTCAAGGGAGAACCCAGCGCTCCACCGAAGAGGGTTGAAGGCGTAAGCTCCCCCGTCCTCCACATATCCTACTACGACGACGACCACCTCCTCCTGACTTTGGACGACATCTTCACCCCCATAACTGTGATGTCCTACGACGGTAAGGAGTTCCGCTCCCTGAAGGTAACGGGTAGGTACTCCAAGGCCTACGCCCTGAACGGTACGGTCTATCTCCTCTCCGAAAGCGGCCTCTTCTACCTCAAGAACGATTCCCTCCACCTGATTTTGGACGGGGCCAGGGACGCAACGGTGTGCGGGGTGGGTGGGGAGAGGAGGTTGTTTGCCTCTTCCGACGCCCTCGTCGTGGTCGTTGGACCGGAGGGTACGGACACCATCGGCGTAGGTTCCTCCTACGTAATATGTGGAGATACGGCCGTATATACGGAGTTCGGAAGCATACTCATCGGTGGGGATAAACCCACCCCATCCTTCAGAGACTTCGCCTACGAACCCCACACCCGTATAGACGGCTTAGAGCTGAAGCTCCGCTCCGGAATGTTGAGCGTTAACGGAGGGATAAGGGGCGAGAGTAAGGCCGTCGCCTTCTACCCCTACAACGGCAGACTCTACCTCCTCTACGGCAAGTATCACCTGATGGCGTCCCCCCTCTACCTGCCCTACATACGCTCCACCCTCCCCTTCGTCCTTGAGGTGGGCAAACGTTCCGTTCTGGTGGCCGACCTCAACCTCATAAACTCCACGTCCGTAGGCGTTCTCCCCGTCTCACCCGGTGAGTACAGGGTGTCTGCTGGGGGGAAGGAGATAACCTTGCAGATAAACCACCCCGGCGAATACGACCTATCCTCACACCTCTCCGGCTCTCCCATATCCGTCTCCTACACCTCAAACGGCGTTGAGATATACGTGGAACTCCAACGGCCATCGTACGTAGATGTCGTCATCGTCAGCTTCACGGGGAAGGTGGTAAAGCACCTATTCTCCGGCTACAGGCGAGGCTCCTTCAAGCTCGTATGGGAGGGGGACCTCTCGGGGGGTAAGGTGGCCCGCAGGGGGGTGTACTTCGTCAGGGTCAGGATAAACGGCAGGACTTACAATAGACGCTTCGTATGGTTGAGGTAATACGGGCCATCCTTACCTCCAAGCCCTGGTACGAGTGGCTCCCACGGGACGCCTTTCTGGTCGGGGGAAGC
>WGAN01000123.1 GCA_015494805.1 Caldifarciminota bacterium | reverse complement strand
TATAATAGGAGACCAAGGAGGACGAGCATGATAGAAATCAGGATCCACGGTCGTGGAGGACAGGGGGCCGTAGTGGCCTCCGAGATCCTGGCCAAAGCCTTTTTCAAGGAGGGGAAGTACATACAGTCTTTCCCCCACTTTGGTGTGGAGAGGCGCGGCGCTCCCGTCGCCGCCTTCGTGCGCGTTGGAGACCCCGGAAGCCTCTTCGTCCGCACCAACATCTACGAGCCGGACCACATCATCGTTCTGGACCCCACGCTCCTTACGGCCGTAAACGTGATGGAGGGCCTCAAGCCCGGAGGGTGGATAGTGGTCAACACCCCCCAGTCCCCGGAGGAGATAGTTGAGGAGGTGGGGATACCGCCCATGTACAAGGTAGCCACGGTGGACGCCACGTCCATAGCCATAAAGCACGGACTCGGCAGCAAGATGACGCCCATCGTGAATACGGCCATACTCGGAGCCTTCGTCCGGGCCTTCGGACAGCCCTCCCTTGAGAACCTCCTCGCCGCCATAAAGGAGGAGGTACCCGTAAAGCCGGAGGAGAACGCCGCCGCCGCGCGGGAGGCTTACGAGAGTACGAGGATCTTAGTACCACAGGAGGTGTAAGATGGCGAAGAAGTACGACTTCAAGGCTTCGGAGCTGCCCATATCTCCGATAACCCTGACCACCACCCTGGAGAACCCCACGGGTGGGTGGAGGAGCTACAAGCCCGTGATAAAGAACAAGTCCGCCCCCTGTACTATGACCTGCCCCACGAAGGTACTCATCCCCCACTTCATAGACTCCCTCGTCAAGGGGGATCTGGACATGGCCGCCAACCTACTCCACAGGAACAACCCCTTCCCCTCCATAACCGGGCGCCTGTGCCACGCACCGTGTGAGCTGTCTTGCAACAGGGGTAAGTACGACGAGCCGGTCTCTATAAAGCAGCTGGAGAGGTTCGTAGGGGACTACTACCTTGACAAGAAGGGCAAGCCCCCGAGGAGGGAGACGGGCAAGAGGGTGGCGATAATTGGCGGGGGCCTGGCCGGCCTTTCGGCGGCGTACTATTTGAGGTCCAAGGGCCACGAGGTGGTGGTGTACGACCGCAACCCCGAAGTCGGGGGCTACCTGCGGTACGCCGTCCCCGAGTACAGGCTACCCTTGGCCATCCTTGAGGCGGAGGTGGCCGCCCTTGAGAAGATGGGGGTGAAGTTCATAACCGGCGTTGAGGTGGGGAAGGACGTCCCCTTTGAGGAGTTGAGGACGAAGTACGACGCCGTCCTCGTAGCCCACGGCTCCTCGGCGGAGGTGAAACCCGACTTCCCCGGTGCGGACCTGCTGAAGTCCGGAAGGGAACTCCTTAAGGAGGTACGGGCCGGAAAGAGGCCGGAGGCCTCCGGAAGGGTGGCGGTGGTCGGAGACGGTGGGACGGCCTTTGAGGTCGCCCGTGTCCTCAAGAGGCTCGGAGCCGACCCCTTCGTCATATACCCCTCCGGCAAGATAACCGTCCCCTTCCACGAGAGGCAGCTCCTGACGATGGCCGAGGAGGAGGGCATAAAGTTCTTCTTCGGCGAGATACCCGTAAAGGCCCAGAAGATGGACGGGATGATAGAGCTGACCGTCGCCGAGGCGGAGGATGGGGAGCCGGTGGCCGGTACCGAGCATGGGATGACCTTCAACGGGGTCTTCTACGCCTACGAGGGCAGGGTTGAGACCTCCTTCCTCCCCGACGAGATAGTTGAAGGTGGCTACGTCAAGGCCAGCCGCAAGGACGCTAAGACGTCCGTAGAGGGGGTCTTCGCCGCCGGAGAGGCCGTCCTCGGTCCCTCACCCGTCGCCAACATCGTATACTCCGGGAGGGTGGCCGCCGCCTCAATAGACGCCTACCTGAAGGGCAGGACCTACACCCCGGAGACCTTCCCGGAGGTGGTCGGGTACGACAGGATAATAACCGACTACTTCCCTCCCGCCCCCAGGGTGCCGGAGCTGAAACTCTCCGTGGAGGAGAGGGTAAGGTCCCTCACCCGTGAGGAGGTGATAGGCTACACCCAGGAGCTGGCTATGAAGGAGGCGGAGAGGTGCTTCTCCTGCGGCTTCTGCAACGCCTGCGGCAACTGCTACGTCTTCTGCCCCGACTACACCATCAAGTGGGTCCACGGACGCCCGAAGGTGGACTACGAGTACTGCAAGGGGTGCGGGATATGCTCCGAGGAGTGTCCGAGGGGCGTGATAGACATGGTGAGGGAGAGGGAGTTTTGACAGGGCTTAGAAACAGGAGGGTAGAATGAAACTGTTAGAGAAGAGTACCTACATGGTTTTGAAGGGGAACTACGCCGTAGCGTACGGCGTGAAGTTGGCCAGGGTGGAGGTGATCTCCGCCTACCCCATCACCCCACAGACCACCATAGCCGAGAAGTTGGCCGATATGACGGCCACCGGGGAGCTGAAGGCCCGCTTCATAACCGTTGAGTCCGAGCATTCCGCCATATCCGCCGTCATCGCCTCCTCTATGGCCGGGGCTAGGTCCTTCACGGCCACGGCCTCGCAGGGGCTGGCCCTGATGCACGAGATGCTGCACTGGGCCGTGGGGGCGCGCGCTCCCGTGGTGCTGGCCAACGTGAACAGGGCCTTGGCCCCCTCGTGGAACATATGGACGGAGCAGACGGACTCCCTCGCCCAGAGGGACACGGGCTGGATCCAGATATACAACGAGTCCAACCAGGAGGTCCTGGACAGCACCATCCTCGCCTTCAAGATAGCAGAGAGGGTCTATCTGCCTACAATGCTGGTCCTGGATGCCTTCATCCTCTCCCACACCTCCGAGCCGGTTGAGGTCTATCCGCAGGAGCTCGTAGACGAGTTCCTCCCGCCCTACCACCACCCTAACGCCATAAACTTTGACGACCCGCGGGCCATAGGGGCCTTTGCCCGTCCGGACTACTACATGGAGTTCCGGTACAACATCCAGAAGGCGCACGAGGAGGCCCTGAAGGTCTTCAAGGAGGAGACAGAGCTCTTCGCCGATATGTTCGGCCGCAAGTACGACACGGTTGAGGAGTTCATGTTAGACGATGCGGACTACGTCCTCGTCCTCGCCGGAAGCACCACGACGACCGCCAAGTACGCCGTGGCCAAGCTCCGTGAGAGGGGCGAGAAGGTGGGCATAATGAAGATAAAGCTCTTCAGGCCCTTCCCCGTAGAGGACGTACGCAGGGT
>WGAN01000122.1 GCA_015494805.1 Caldifarciminota bacterium | reverse complement strand
TCAATCACTATCTTGTCGTGGATCGTACGGGGATAAACGGGTCGCTTGAGGAAGGGGTTGTATAACTTTATGACCTCGGCCAGCTCCTTCTCAACACCGGGGGGAAGCCTCTTCTCAAGGCCCCTCTCCCGCCTGACGATGAAGCTGTCCAAAGGCTCAAAGGGACGCAGCTGGACGTCCACTATCGGCTTTACGGCGTCCTCAATCTTGTACTCTGCTTCGGCCTCAACGGCTATGGCCGTATCCACCGCCTCACCACCTTGGGCAGGAGCCTCGCTACTCTCCGCAGGGGCAGCCTGCTGCCCGCCCCCCTGCTGGGCGAACAGGAGAGCGGGACCACCTATCAAGATAGCTACGAGTATCTTCCTCATACCTTAACCTCCTTTAGTGCAGGATGAATCTGAAGGTTATCCTACCGCTACACCCGTCCGGTACGTTGGAGGAGAAGACCCAACCGCGTACGGCGTTCAGGGCGGCGTTGTCAAGGACGGGATAACCGCTGGACTTTAAGAGGTTGAGGCTCCTTATCGTGCCGTTGGAGTTTAGGACGATCTGGACTACCACCGTACCCTGCCAACCCTCACGACGGGCGCGCCTAGGGTACTTCGGCTTGACCCTACGAACGACCTTACCCTTGATACACCCCTCTACGGTTATGGCACCGCCACCCTTCACCTGGACGGGCTGGGCGGGACCGGCGATCTCCTCGGCGGACACGGAGGTCTTGGGGACGGCCACGTCCACGTTAGATACGGCTTCGGCGAGACCGCCGCCACCACCACCACCGAGGGATATACCGCCGCCACCGCCCTCACCGCCGAGACCGAGGCCACCACCGAGGGACCCCTCAAACCCACCGCCACCGAGGGAGACGGCGGGTACGGCCTCCTGGGCGAGTATGTCGGCGGTACTCACGCCCTTGGTAGGTACGGCCACCACCACGTCGGCAGCCTCGGCTGTGAGGGACTGATCCATATCGGCTATGTCTATCTTGGCGGAGGTCTCAAGGTTGGCCTCCAAGTCCACCTTCTGGACCTGAATCTGCTCCGGAAGCATCTGGGTGTTGGCTATCTGGACCTTTATGTTCTGGGGGACGTCTACCTTCAGCTTGGGACCACCGAGCTTGATGGTGGGGCTTATGGTCTTGCTGAGCTTGGCCTTCAGGCTTATCTTGCTCTGCTTGCCGGGTTCCTTCTTGTCTCCGGGCTTCTTCTCATCCTTCTTCGCCATCTCCTGCTTCTTCTTCTGGAGGAGCTTCTTCAGCTTGGGCGGGAGGCGCTTCTTCTTCTTGAGCTTCTCCTCAAGGAGCTGGATCTCACGCAAACGGGCCTCCTCAAGGGCCGCAGCGATTTGTTCTCTCATGGTGTAAGCCAGAACGGCGAGGACAGCCACCCCGAACCAGAAGAACACCGCCAGCCTCTTTGCCGGCTTATCCTCCTTATCCTCCGGTAGTTTAACCGTTATCTTTGCCATATCTACCTCCTATTATAAGGCCGAAAAAGGCCATCATCCGCCACCCTTACGCTTCACCACGGCGAGGGCGACGCGCTTGGCCCCACCCTTCTTTACGGCGTCAAGGACCTCCAAGATCTGACCCCACTGGAGGGACTTGTCCCCACGGATCACGGTCAGCTGCTGGCCCTTGAGCTCGGGGTCGTTGTTCTCCATGGCGTACTTCTCCTGGAGCTCCTTTATCCGCTGCGTGATGGACTGGAGATCGGGCATCTCCTCGTCCTGTACGTACATCTTCCCCTCCTTGGTGATGGAGACGGGGATGCTCTGCTCCAGCTCAACCTCTATCACGTTGGCCTTGGGGATATCTACCTTGATGGAGGTGTTGGAGAAGAGGGACTGGGCGTTCATTATCAGGGTCGCCAGGGTGAGGATCATCACCCCCGCCATAGGGAACAGGTACTGACCTACGTCCGGTGGCTCTTGAGGCTTAGGTTTCTTCCTTGCCATCCTTTACCTCCCTCCTCCGCACTTACTCCGCTTGCGCTTCATTATTAGGACGTCGGATGCGCCCTTCTCCTTCAGGAGGTCTATCATCTGGATGACGTACTCGTAGATGACGTCGTTGTCGGCGGAGAGTAGGGCCTGCTTCTTAACGCTCCGGGCCAACAGCTTGGGGATTATGTCGGGTAGGCGGTTGGGGTCAAACGGCTCCTCGTTCAGAAAGACCGTACCGTCGGCGCAGAGGTGGATGTTCACCTTGATGTCGCTCTTCTTCTGCTTGGGCATGACGACGTTGCGGCGCTTGGCGGCGAGGGATCTGGAGACGAAGATACCGGACTCCACGATGAAGGGGATGGTCAGCATGAACATTATCAGTAGGGAGGTGGTCATGTCGGAGAAGGGCCCCAAGTTGGGACTTGGGGCCTGCTTCCTTTCAAACTCCTTCTTTCTCTTTGCCATCACTCGGCTTGCTGTAGCTGGTTGATCATTATCAGCAAGCGGCGGGCGGCGACGTCTACGGTGGCGATGATCCTCTCGGCGGTGTTGGTAACGTAGTTGTAGACGACGATGGTGATCATAGCAATGATGAGTCCCCACCAGGTCGTCACCAGGGCCGTGGAGATACCCTTACCCACGACCTCGGCACCGCCCGTACCGCTAACGGCTATCTGGTGGAAGGCGTCAATCAGTCCGTCGACCGTTCCGAACAGACCGAGTAGCGGTGCCACGGCGATTATAGAGGCGAGGGCGGTAGTGAAGCGCAGGAGCTTGAACCTCTCAAACGTCATAACGGAGTCCATCATATCGTATATCTGGTCCAGGGGGAGGTGGATGTTCTCCAGACCCGCCTTGAGGGTGTTGTGCAGGGGGTGGTCCACACGGCTGAGGTAGGCGATGGCCCCCTCTATGTCGCCGTTCTCAAGGTAGGCCTGGATGTCGGCGAGGACCTTGTTGTGGTTGAAGGAGGCCTTCCGGTAGATGTACCAGAGCCTCTCGGCGGACAGTACGATGGCGAGGAAGAAGGTGATGAGCAGGAAGACCATCGTGAGGTTGTCAAAGAACCCCATGAAGGTGACTACGCCGTCCACCACGGCGTAGAGCCTGAAGATGTTGAGGATGTTGAAACCCTCCTGGACAGCCGGTAGCGCCATCAGCATTTCCATAGTCTTTTCCCTCCTTTTTTCCTTACTGCGGCAAAGTCTTCAGCAGGTCGCGCATCTGCTGGGCCTCCGTGGCCCTTCCCTGCTGCTCGTAGAGGTCGGCCGCCTGCCTCAAGGCCTTGGCGGCGTTCCTCACGTCCCCCAGCTCTATATATGCGGCACCCATTATACGGTAGGCGTCCGGTGCCTTTTGGCTGTTGGGGAACCTCTTCACGAACTCCTTGGCGGCCTCTATCGCCTGCGGGTACTCCTTGACCATCAGGTAGGCGTTGGCGAGGTAGAACATTACGTCCTCTATGTGCTGTCCCTCTGGGAAGAAGTCCTTGTACTTCTTAAAGGCCTCTATGGCCTCGCGAGCCTTCTTGTTCTTGAGGTAGAGGGAACCGGCGTAGAAGAGGGCCTCCTCGGCTTTATCGCTCTTGGGGTAGGTGTTGCCCATCTTGAAGAATATGTCTGCGGCCTTCAGCTCCTCTCCGGCCTGCATAGCATCGGCGGCCATCTTGTACAGGGCGAGGGCGGTCGCCTCGCTGTTAGGTAGGTCCTCCTCCATCACGTGGATGTAGGTGGTATCCTCCTGCACGAGCTTGAAGTCCACACGCGCGAGCCCCTTCTTGGCGGAGGGGGCGACGTCGCTGTCGGGGAACTGGGAGAGGATGGTCTTGTACTCCTGACGGGCCTCCTCCCAAGCCTGCTTACCCTCGTAGCTCTCTGCTATCCAGAAGTGGGCCTGCGGGATACCCTCGTGATCCGGGCAATGCTCAATGAACCACCTCAAGCGGGATATGGCGTTGTCCCACTCACCGGCGAGACGGTAGATCTGACCCGACTGGTAGGCGGCATCGCAGGCTTTGGGCTGATCCGGGTACTTCTGCATCACGAGGTCCCAGTTCTTAACGGCGTCCCCGTAGGACTGTAGGGCCTTAGCAGCGTACCCGGCGTAGTAGAGGGCCTCGGAAGCCACCTCGCTCCTCTCCGGTGCGAAGAGGTATATACCGTAGAACTTGGCGAAGGCGTCCTGGTACTGACCGAGGTTGAAGAGTACCACGCCGAGGCCGAGATGGGTGGCTATGACGACGGAGGTATCGGTAGACTGCCCCTGTATGGACTCAAGGTAGGCCTTAGCGTCCTGGAGCCTGTTCTGGTGGAGGTAGACCCAGCCAAGGCCAAGGCGGGAGAGGACGATTATGTCCCTGTGGAGACCGGCGCGGAGGTTCATGTTATACAACTTCTCGGCATTAGCGTAGTCTCCCTTGTAGTAGTGTGCCTCGGCGAGGGCGTGGACGAACCACGAGTTCCACAGCGTGAAGGCCGTGTCCTTGGAGACCTCCTGGTTGTAGAGGTTGCCTCGGGCCATGGCGGCGTCAAAGTTCCTCTGGTTTATGAGGGCGAAGACCATAAGGGCCATGGCGGGCCTACGGAAGAAGGACTTCTCGTAGTTCTCAATCAGGAACTGGTACTGCTCCATGGCGTCGGGGTACTTCTTGAGGAGGTAGTGTATGGACCCGGTGAGGTACTCGCTTATGCCCTGCTCCTCCTGTCCGAGGGGGAAGGAGGAGAGCTGGTTGGCGAGGAGGTACGCGTTGGAGGTGTCTCCCTTGTAGTAGTAGGCCTCGGCCATGCGGAGGAAGGAGATGAAGGAGACGACGTTATCGTTGGCGCGGGCGCGGGCTATCTGGTAGTACCTTAGGGCCTCGTCGTAGTTCTTGAGGGCCATCTGGATGTTGCCCACGAAGTAGGCGGCCAGACCGGCCAGCTCAAAGTTCCTCTTCTTGGTTAAGAGGGTGAGCTTCTCAAGGGCCTTGGGCAGGAGGCTGGTGTCCTCCTTGCCGCCCTCTCCGAGGGCCATGCGGTACAGGGATATGCCCCAGTAGTACTGGACGTAGTCGGAGAGCTTGTGTCCGTGGAAGCGCTCGGTGAAGACCTTGGCAAGCTCGGCCGTAGCCTTGTAGTCGCCGTACATGAAGTTGGCCTCAACCATTCCGTAGTATATCAGGGCCTCCTGCGGAGTGCCGCTGTAGTCCTCAAGGAGCTCCTTGTATATGGCCACGGCGTCCAAGGGCCTCTTGAGGATGGAAAGGGATCTGGCGTAGTAGAACTTGGCCTCCTTAACGAAGTCCTTCGCCTGGGCGAGCTTCTCCGAGGCCTCAAGGAACTTACCCTCGCGGTATGCTATCACGCCGTCCAGAAACTTGGTCCTCGGCGAGTTCTTGTAGTAGGGGTACTGCTGGAGGGCGAGGAGCTTCTGCTTGGCGAGGTTTATGTCTCCCTTTATGGCGTAGGCCAGAGCCACCTCGTAAGCTATCTCCTGCTCAAGGTAGGTACCCCTGACCTCCTTCTCCTTGGCCAGCTTCTCCCACTCGCGGATGGCCTTGTCAAACTTGCCCTGGTTGTACAGGGCCTCGGCTATGCGGTACCTGACCTCCTTACCGAAGCCGTACTTGTAGGCTGGGCGCAGTATCTTGCGGTATATCCTCTCCGCCTTCCGGTAATCCCCCTTCCGGAAGAGCTCCTCCGCATCCTTGTGCGCCCTGTAGAAGTCCTTGTACGTAAAGCCACCACCGAACCAACCTGCTACTAAGAGCGTTATCATCTTACCATACCTCCCTTCTCTTTACGGTTACCAGATAACCTCCCCTCTCGTACTCCTCGCCGCTTATGTCTACGACCTTGTAGTAGTAGTAGTAGTTGCCGGGGGGCACGATGCGGCCGGCGTCGTCCCTACCGTCCCACTCTATGCGGATGGGAGGCTCCCCCTCGCCGTAGAAGGTGCGTACCACCTCACCGCTCTGCTTCTTTATGACGAACTCCCACTCTTCCACCTCCTGGCGGGGGAAGGTGTGGAGGTAGATGAAGGTTATGTTGCTCTCTCCCTCGGCCGGGGATATGAGTTTGGGGTCGGAGGACACCCACACGCGGTAGCCCCCGAACTTGACGGTTGTAGAGAACTGCATATAGTCGTCAAAGGCGGCGTTGGACACGTAGTTGAAGGTGTAGTTCCCGTCTATGCGGAAGATTATGTCCCTGATGGTGAACTCAAAGCTGCCTCCACCGGTTACCTCTTCGTTGTTTATGCCTCCCCTGACGTAGAGGAAGGATAGGAGCCTCGCCTCGCCGCCACCGTAGAACTTGAAGCCGTTGTAGTAGGTGGAGTAGGCGGCGTCTGCCACTATCTTGACCCAGCCGAAGGGTCTTAGGCCTATGCCGAAGCGCCATATCTGGGGGTAGGAGACGGAGCTGCCGGAGGGGAAGCTGTACTTGGGCGGTATGAAGTGCTGGCCGACGAGACCGAAGGAGAAGTGCTTGTTGGGTTTGAAGAGCATACCGACGTTGAGGCCGGCGCTGGCAGGTGAGGACTGATAGACGCGGTGATAGACGAACTCAAGCGAGGCGCCTATGGATATGGAGCTGGAGAAGGACTTGGAGTAGGCCAGGAGGCCAGCGTTGTAGGGAGGGGCGTCGTCGCTACCGGGGAACACGTTGTATGCCTCCACGGAGTCAAGACACACGGGACCGTCCCAGTTGGAGCATACGAGGGAGTCTACGAAGCGGGCAGAGGCCGGTGAGGAGAGCTGCATCACGGCGGCCCCGAAGCTACCGAAGGTGGAGGTGGGGAAGGTGGCGGCGACGTAGTAGTACTGGAAGCCCGTAACGGGGAGCTGGAAGTACCCGCCGGAGAAGTTCACCCTCTGTAGGAGGGCCAAGGCCCCGGGGTTGAAATAAACGGCCTCCACGTCGTCCGACAGACCCGTGAAGGCCCTACCGAAACCGTAAGGTCGTGCGCCTATGGCGTAGGAGTATATGTAGCCCGGTATCCCACCGGTACCCATCTGTGCAAAGAGGAACAGCGTCATTTTCCCTTACCTCGCCCTTGGTGGCACCTTTACAAGGATGTACTGCTTGCGGCTGGAGCCTCCGAGGGTACCTCCGGCGAACCGGCGGAGTATCGCCAGGTACACTCCGGGGCTGACGGGCTTCCCGGCGGAGTTGTAGCCGTACCACGTGTAGGTACACTCCCTGACGTGATCGCTCCGCACGTCCTTCGGGGCATCCTTGGGGTACTCCAGACGCCTAACGAGAATGCCGAAGGGGTCGTATATCTCAACGACGTCGGAAGGCTGGGTCTTATAGAAGACGGCTGGTCGGGTGGAACCGTCGGGCCTAAGTGCTATAACGCTGGGAAAGGCGAAGGCGTAATACACGTTTCCGAGGTCATCAAGGTTCAAATCGCTCTTGGCGGGTATGGTCCTAGGCCAGACGTCGGCACATGAACCGGAATCGGGACCCCTATCCTGGGAGTACAGTACTCCCCCAAGCACCAACAGCGCGGTCGCCACAAAGATCTTCAGCAAACCCTTCATTTTCAACGGGTATTTTAAGGCTTGAATACGCATAGCGTTCCCCCTCATTTAAGCAGGACGTTTCTCTTAAAACTCTCGTACTTACCCTTCTCTCCGAGCTTGTTCTCCAGCTGGAGGACGAGCTTTTCCAACTCCTTGTAGTAGGGCGACTTCTTCTTGACGGGGCGGATCTGGTACTCGTTGTCCCAGGGCCGCGGTCCGAGGACCCTAAGTACCCCCTGCACCTTTATGTAGTTGAGGGTGTCCCCCTCCATACGACCCACGTAGGCTGTCACTTTAATTTGGGCGTCCTTTACCCCGTCCCACACGTAGACGCAGCAGGATATCCCCTTCTTAACCCGCTTCCAATCCGTCTCTATTATCCCCTCGTCCGGGGAGAAGGTGGCTATGGCGTAGCCGTTCTCGTAGAGGACGGACTTGAAGGCGTTTATTATGGAGTCCTTACTGGCCTTGAATCGCACCTCTATCAGGTCGGGGTATCCCGCCTTGGGGGGGAGGGTGGAACACGCCCCCAAAAGGAGAGCTACACCTACCCCAACGACAGACAACCTATGCATAGATTGGTATTATACGGTGAGAATGCCTACGACATAGGAAGCGGTTGTAAAGAGTTGCAGGAGGGCCGTTGGGGCCGGAACTTACGTTGTACGGCGATTATCGTGGGAATTTTGTAGGTTTTTTAATAATTCTTCCGAAATATTTAGCAAATTTTTAAAATATCCCACCTTAAATTTTCTCCGATCTGCCTCACCGAGCGCTCGGAGGATGGACGTTCGGCGGGCGGAGCCATCCAGCAGTGAGGAGAGGCTACGTTGAGGCGTATGGGGTGATACTTCCCCGTATTGGCCATTTCCTTCAGTTGCGCCTTGCATTTCCTGAAGCCCGTTGGCAACCTTCCAAAGGCAAGGAGGTATCTGATCAATAGCGGGATCCCCTTCAAACGACGTCGGGAAGGGTATGCTTCCTATTCCCCTAAGGTTCGGCGACCTCTTCCTTCCGGACCGCTTCCTTCCAAGCCGATATTCCACCGAGAAGGCTGTATCCCTTGAGGCCAGCCCTCCTAAGGGCGACGGCCACGGGGTAGCTCTCCTGTCCGGCGTAGCAGTAGGTTACGAAGATGGTCCCCCTGCCGTACTTCCTGCGGAGCTTCCGGATGGTCTTCTGCTGCTCCATCTCAAACCTCTCCTTGGGGACGTTTATGGCGCCGGGGATATGCTCCTTCTCGTAGGCCGATGGGGAACGCACGTCTATGAATACGACTCTCTTCCCCTCCTTGAGCATTCCCTCCACCTCCTCGGCTGTAATCTCCAACTTCTGCCCTCCCCTCTCCTTCAGCATGGCCACCCTACGGCACCGGGCGCAGATGCCATCCGGTGAGGACGTTGGCAGACCACACACCTTACAGGGCCTCACCTCAAGCACCACGTCCGTCTTCCTCTCCTCCAACTCCTTCACCCTCTCGTACATCGGGACGAGCTTCTTCAGGAAGACGGAGAGGAGCTGGAACTTGACGTTGGGGTTCTCCTTCTCCATCTGGTCCAAGAGCCTC
>WGAN01000121.1 GCA_015494805.1 Caldifarciminota bacterium | reverse complement strand
GCCTCCGCGGTACGGTTATCACCCGGAGGTTCCTATCTACGTAGACCTTCTCAACGTCCCTCGCTATGGTTGGCAGCCGGAACATCACGTCCATCAGGAGGTTCTCCAAGACGCTCCGCAGCCCCCTCGCCCCGGTACCCATCTCCATCGCCCTGCGGGCTATGACCCTGTAGGCTTCCTCTTCAAACTCCAGGGACACGCCCTCCAGCTCAAAGAGCTTCTTGAACTGCTTGACGGGGGCGTTGTAGGTCTCCGTGAGGATCCTCACCATATCCTCCTCCGAGAGGGGGTGTAGGGGTACGACTATGGGGATCCGTCCGACGAACTCCGGTATTAGGCCGTACTTTATCAGGTCCTCCGGTATGACGTTGCGCAGGATGTGATACCTCTCCTCCTCCGGCGTCCTCTCCTCCTCTACCTCCGTCTTGAAGCCTATGGCCCTCTTCCCTATCCTCCGCCGCACTACGTCCTCAAGGCCCTCAAAGGCTCCTCCAAAGATGAAGAGGATGTCGGAGGTGTCTATCTGGATGTATGCCTGCTCCGGGTGCTTCCTCCCTCCGGCGGGCGGTACGTTGGCGACCGTCCCCTCTATGATCTTCAGAAGGGCCTGCTGGACCCCCTCCCCGGAGACGTCCCGCGTTATAGAGGGGCTGTCGCCCTTCCGGGCCAACTTGTCCACCTCGTCAAGGAAGACTATCCCCTTCTGCGCCCTCTCAACGTCGTAGTCGGCCGCCTGTATGAGGCGGAGGAGTACGTTCTCAACGTCCTCGCCGACGTATCCGGCCTCGGTCAGGGGCGTGGCGTCGTAGATGGCGAAGGGTACGTAGAGGAGCTTGGCGAGGGTGCGGGCTATCAGGGTCTTACCCGTCCCCGACGGCCCTATCAGGAGGATGTTGGACTTCTCAAACTCCACCCCTCCGAGCTTGCTGCGGTTGAAGATCCGCTTGTAGTGGTTGTAGACGGCCACGGCTATGACCTTCTTGGCCTCCTCCTGGCCTACGACGTACCTGTCAAGGTAGGCCTTTATCTCCGAGGGGGTGGGGAGGTCGGGCATAGGCTCCTCCTCGTCGGCGAGCAGGTCCCCCTCTATGGTGTAGAAGGCCGTCCTGACGCAGTCGTAGCATATCACGGCCCCGTTCCCCGTGAAGAACCTCCCCGGCTCCACCCTCTGGCCACAGAAGGAGCAACGGACGTTAAGCTTCCTTTTTGCCCTCTCCATACTTCCTAAGCTCCACTATCCTATCCACTATCCCGTACTTCAGGGCCTCCTCGGCCGACATATAGAAGTTCCTGTCGGTGTCCTGTTCTATCTTCTCCAAGGGCTGGCCGGTGTGTCGGGCCAGGATCTCGTTGAGCATCCTCTTCAGGCGGGAGACCTCTCTCGCCTCTATCTCTATGTCCGTAGCCTGCCCCTGTACCCCTCCCCACGGTTGGTGTATCATCACGCGGGAGTGGGGGAGGATGAGCCTCTTCCCGGGGTGGCCAGCAGCGAGGAGGACGGCGGCCATGGAGGCGGCCATGCCCAAGCCAACCGTGACTACTGGGGGCTTTATGTACTGCATGGTGTCGTATATGGCGAGGCCGGCCGTCACCTGTCCTCCGGGGGAGTTTATGTATAGGTAGATGTCCTTCTCTGGGTCCTGGGTCTCAAGGTAGAGCATCTGGGCGATGACGAGGCCGGCGACGTGGTCGTCTATGGGCGAGGTCAGGAAGATTATGCGGTCCTTGAGGAGGCGGGAGTAGATGTCGTAGGCCCGCTCCATCCGTCCCTCGTGTTCAATTACCATCGGCACGTACTGGGCTTTCATCTTCCCTCCTTTCAAGGCTCCTATTATAGAGCCGGGAAGGTAAGTTAGGGAGGGGTACAGCCTAACGCAGGTGCTTCCGGGTTAATTTTGAATGTTTTTAATATTTTCGCCATTTTTATGCAATATTTTTAAAATAATATCAGAATTTATCATAAAATTTGCAGAAAATACCGAGATACATTCCACACCCTCCCGTCGTCCTCCGGTGGTATAACATGCCTCAAAATTGATGAATTATCCGTTCGGGTACTGAAAAACTCCCCTTTATGTGCCTATTGTTCTCATTTCTGGAAGTACTAAAGACCTGCAACGAGTGTAGAATACCCTGCTTATGAGGATAAACTTCACAAAAAAGCGTCCGAAAGCCGAGGTCATCGTGCGCTTCGTCAAGGAACACGAGAAGGGCATAAAGGGGCGTACGATGAAGGTCCCCGTCAGGTCGGGGGTAGCCCGCGGTATCGCCCTAAGGTGGGCCGCAGCCGACGCCTACCGGAATATACGGGCGATAGGTATCCGCTCGGTCTATATCAAGAAGCCCCCTCACATGGAACCCTTCAAGTGGTACCTCCAGATGTACGAAGGCTTCAAGCTCGCCGCATACACCTACGACGCTTTCAAAGAGAAGAAGGACGACTACGAGTTGGAGGTGCACTGGCAGGGGGAGTACAACGACCTCGTCAAGAAGGCGGACATCTTAGTTGAGGCCACGAACTTCACGCGGGACCTGGTGAATACCCCCGCCAACGTCGCCACTCCAGAGTACCTCAAGGATACGGCGGAGAAGCTCGCCAAGGAGAACGGCTACGAGGTTAGAGTCTTCGGCCGCCCGGAGTTGGAGAAGATGGGGATGAACGCCTTCCTGGCCGTTGCCAGCGGTTCCGCAAAGGAGCCGTACCTTGTCCATTTGATATACAGGCCGGAGGGTAAGAAGGCCCGTAGGCGCATCGTCCTGGTGGGTAAGGCCCTGACGTTTGACAGCGGTGGCCTATCCCTCAAGACCGCCCAGGGAATGATGACGATGAAGATAGACAAGGCTGGGGCCTCCGCCGTCCTCGGTGTCTTCCACGCCTTAAAGAAGCTCGGCATAGACTACGAGGTCCACGGTATCTTCGCCGCGACGGAGAACATGCCCGATGCCAACGCCGTACATCCAGGGGACGTCGTCAAGAGCTACTCCGGGAAGACCATAGAGATCTTAAACACCGACGCCGAGGGTCGCTTGACGTTGGCCGACGCCCTCGCCTACGCCGCCGAGCAGGAGCCGGACTACCTGATAGATCTGGCCACTTTGACGGGGTCGGCGGTGGTCGCCCTTGGTGAGTTCACGGCCGCCCTCTTCACGACGGACAACGCCCTCGGCCACGCTATAATGAAGGCGGGAAGCATAGCCGGGGAGAGGTTCTGTCAGATGCCCCTTGACGATCCCTTCATAAAGGAGAAGATGAGGTCCCTTGTGGCCGACCTCAAGAACATCTCCGGGGACAGGTGGGGTGGAGCCATATTCGCCGCCCAGTTCCTAAGGGAGTTCCTGCCGCCCAAGATAAAGTGGGCGCACCTTGACATAGCCGGTCCCGTCTTCAACGTCAAAGATTGGGCGTACAACCCGGCTGGAGCCACCGGTTTCGGTGTTAGGACGCTCCTGCACTTCCTGATGCGTACCCGCAGGAGGGATTGAAGGGAAGGCCGTAGAATAGCACGCTTATGCTTCGCACCCTGTCCCTCTGGTGGAAGGCTTTGAACGTCATCCCGAAGGTAAGTAGGGAGGAGTGGGAGAGGTTTGACCCCATAACCCGGTGGTTGGTGGCCGGTAGGTCCGCCGTCTTGGTTATGACCTTCACCTCCGCCACCATAGGGGGGCTTTTCGCCGCCCTCCACGGGAAGTTCTCCTGGAGCCTATACCTCCTCACTACCCTCGGCCTCGTCCTAGCCCACGCCGCTAGCAACTTCTTCAACGACCTCTTTGACTACAAGCTTGGCCTGGACGAGGAGAACTACTTCCGGGCTAAGTACGGCCCTCACCCCCTGGTCTCCGGCCTCCTTGACGAGAGGGGCGTCCTGAAGTACGGCCTCATAACTATGCTCTTGGCGGCGGCCATAGGCCTCTACCTGACCTACGTTAGGGGTTGGGTCGTCGCCCTCCTCGCTTTGATTGGCTTCGTCTCCATAATGGGCTACTCCTTCTCAAAGAGGATAGGCCTGGGAGAGCCTCTGGTGGTGCTGGTCTGGGGTCCCCTTATGGTGGCGGGGACCTACTACGTCATAACCGGCCAGTGGTCTTGGGACGTGTTCTGGGCGGGGTTGGTGTATTCCCTCGGCCCTACGAGCGTCCTTTTCGGCAAGCACATAGACAAGTACGAGGACGACCTCGCCCGTGGCATAAGGACCCTTCCCATAATCCTCGGTAAGGAGAGGGCGAAGAACGTCGCCAAGCTCTTGATGATCTCAATGTACCTCGGTGTCCTCCTATTGGTCTTCCTCCGCATCCTGCCCTTCACCACCCTCGTGGTCGTCTTCGCCATAGACAAGCTCTCCCTCGCTATCCGAGCCTTCTCCGTTGAGAAGCCGGAATCCCCACCGGAGGGGTACCCACCGGAGGCCTGGCCGATGTGGTACGTGGCCTTCGCCTTCGTCCATAACCGTAAGTTTGGCCTCCTCTTCCTCCTCGGTCTGTTCTTGGGGCTGTTCCTACGAATCCCCCTTCCGGGGATAGGCCATTAGGGGGTTGTGTTAAGGAAGTTGTGGTGTTTTTAGGTTAATACTGATATTTTTGCGTTTTACAAAACACTCCAAAATCCTTATTTTACCTTAAAATATAACCTTATGTTTCTGTATCTCCTTTCGCAACCAGTAGAGTTAGAAGGTCATTGGTGGGCTGCCCTGCCTCTAAAGAGGGACACTTTGATACAGTAGTTTCGCGTTTACACGGAGAATAGAGGATTACGGTTGGGCTGGAGAGCGGCCCTGCCATACCATCGTAATCGTTGCTGAAGGGAGAAGGGAGAAATACCCTTGGAAAGTCTAAGCCTCTCAAGGAGGAAGAAACCACGAAAAGCGAGAGTGATAAAGCCGAGGATGGCGATAGGAACCCTCACAAAGAAGGTGTCAGCGGAGAAGAGCTGCTTGAGGATCTTGAACATCTCCTCAATCT
>WGAN01000120.1 GCA_015494805.1 Caldifarciminota bacterium | reverse complement strand
GACAGTAGCGACACCGACTGGATAGGCGTTGGCCAGACCGTGGAGGTCTCGCCGAAACAGAGGAAGGAGGCCCCTCCGCCTCCACCGAAGGCGGAGAAAACGGAGGTGAAGAGGGGAGGTATAAACGCCTTCTTTGACACTAAGAAGACTAACATACTCATCGCCATCATTCTGTTTGTGGTCATCTTCTTCTACCTCCTTGAGCGGGCGAGGAAGGACCCGAACGTCTTCATACGCCGTATAGCCGGCCTTGACGTCATAGACGACGCCGTCGGTAGGTCGGCCGAGATGGGCAAACCCATAATGTTTACCACAGGCTTGGGGGATATAGACTCCCTCCCGGTCCTTGCTGGACTGACCGTTCTAAAACAGGTGGCTAAGAGAGCGGCTTTGTATGAGGTGAAGGTGTTAATGCCAAACAGCTACCCTCTCGTCCTCGCCGCCGCCCGCGAGGCCGTTAAGGAGGCATACACCGAGATGGGGAGGCCCGACCTCTACAACGAGAACGACGTCTTCTTCCTCACCTCGTCCCAGTTTGGCTTCGCCTCCGGTATGAGCGGGATGATGAACCGTATAAAGCCGGGGGCCGTCTTCTTTATGGGGGTCTTCGCCGCCGAGTCCCTCATTCTAGCCGAGAACGCGTACGTGAGCGGCGCCATATCCGTCGCCGGTACCACCTCCATAGACCAGCTGCCCTTCTTCATCGCCGCCTGCGATTACACCATCATAGCCGACGAGCTTTACGCGGCCTCAGCTTACATATCCCGCAACCCCCTTGAGGTGGCCGGTGTTAAGGCCGGGGACTGGTTCAAGGCCCTAAGCCTGGCCATAATGCTGATAGGCATAATCCTGGCGACCCTCGCCCAGATGAACCCGGAGTTCAAGGGGTTGTACGAAGCCTACAGTAACATCTTTGCAGCAATAGGGAGGTGAGATATGCAAAGACAGGGACCGATTATCACCGTAATGGTCACCTCAATCCTGAGCGTCCTGCTCTTCTTCCTGCCGCAGGCGGAGGTAATTCAGACCTACCTCTTTATGGGAGCCATAGTCATCTCCGGCTTCGCGATGCTCATCGGGATGGACAGCCTAATTCTCTTCCACGCCCGGAGGGTCCAGAGGGGGGAGAGGGTCCTCTACAGCTCCACCCTCCTGATAACCTTCTTCATCACCGTGGCGTGGGGGATACTGGACTGGATCCGGATAGGCTCCCCCTTCAACCCCAGGGCCTCCTTCATGTGGCTCTTCCGCAACGTCTATCTCCCCCTGGACGCGACGATGTTCTCCATCCTGGCCTTCTACATAGCCTCGGCCGCCTACAGGGCCTTCCGCGCCCGCAACACCAACTCCTTTCTCCTCCTCGTCTTCGCCACCGTCGTTATGATAGGTAGGATCCTGTACGCCCACATCATATTCCCCATAGCCCTGTCCATATTCCTCGTCCTCGTCGCCGCATGGCTCTGGAAGAGCAGCCGGAGGCTCTACGGAGGTGAAAAGACGGTACGCCTGACCCTCGCCGGTATAAGCCTCATCGGTGCGCTGGTCGTGTTCTACCCGTTGGTGTTCAAGGCGGTGGGCGGGAGCATATACGGCTTAACGGACTGGATCTTAAACGTCCCCCAGAACGCCGCCAAGCGAGGGATGCTCCTCGGCCTTACCTTCGGAGGCGTTGCCTTCAGCCTCCGGATAATGTTCGGCATAGAGAGGTCCTGGACGAGGTAGAGTATGCTGCGGGAGGACATAGAGTTCAAGACGTCTTTTACGGTCAGTCAGAAGCCCTACAGGGCGAAGCTGGATCAGAACGAGAGTCCCTACGACCTGCCGGAGGACATAAAGACCTACCTGTTGGAGAGGGTGAAGGAGGCGGCGTGGAACAGGTACCCCCAGCCCCTGACCTACTCTAAGGTGAAGGAGAGGTTCGCCGGGGAGATAGGTGTAGAGCCGGAGAGGGTGGCCCTGACCTTCGGGGGGGACCAGACCATACTCTCCGCCTTCCTCATAGCGGGAGGTCCCGGCAGGAGGGCCGTGGTGTTTGAGCCGACCTATCCGATGTTCCGCCATTATGCCATAGCAACCGGGACGGAGGCGGAGGTGGTCGTCCTTGGTGAGGACTACACCCCATCGCCGGAGCATTTCGTCGGTAAGGGCTTCCACCTCATCACCTTCGTATCCCCCAACAACCCCACGGGGAACCTCATAGACACGGCTATAGTGCGGGCCGCCTTGGAGACGGGCGCCCTCGTCTTCGTTGATGAGGCGTACTATCCCTTTGCGAGGGTCTCCGTGTGGGAGGAGTTGAGGGACTACCCCAACCTGATGGTGGGGCGGTCTTTGAGTAAATCTATGCTGGCGGGGATGCGGATGGGCTACGTCCTCTCCTCACCGGAGGTGATAAACGCCGTAGAGCATATGCTCTTCGCCCCCTACAACCTCACCCATACCCACCTCGTCCTCTTCAACGAGTTTGGCGTAATAAAGCCCCACCTAAACAGGGGAGCAGATACCGTCATTTACGAGAGGGAGAGGATCCGCAGGGTCCTCGCCGAACTTTCCCTCAACCCCTTCCCCTCCTACGCCAACTTCGTTATGTTTAAGACGGAGAGGCACAGGGAACTTTACGAGTTCCTGACGGATTCGGGGGTCAGGATAAGGGACGTCTCCGGCCTTCCGGGCCTCTCCAACCACCTGCGGGTAACCGTAGGGACACCGGAGGAGAACGACCTCTTCCTTGAGGCCGTCAGGAGCTGGGTGCGTTAGGATAGTTTCTCTTCGGGAGGGGGAACCTCTTCTCGTTTCAACTTACCGAGGCACACCCCTATGTGTCTGTCCGTCCGCACGACGTGTTTGAGCAACCACTCGCTCAACTCCTTATGCACCGTAGCCGCCCACTCGTAGAGACGCTCCTCCGTCCAATCCTCTACAGCCTTAAACTCCTCGTACAGCTCCGTAAAGCGGCTTATGTACCACTCGTGCTGTCTCCTGTTCAGCTCGGCGATGTAGCAGCGATGCTCCGCAGCGCACTCCTCCTCTCTGCCGAAGTGCCATTCGGCGTACTTTAGGAGGAAGAGCAGTAGCTCCTTGAGGTTGTCGTAGGTCAGGGTGCGGGAGTTTATCCGCTCCTCTAAGAGGTTGAAGTTCCGAATCAGGACCTTGTGCTGGACGTCTATCTTGGGTACCCCGGTGGCGATCCTATCGCTCCACCTGATCATATCTTACGCTGGGGTTTCAAGGATTTGACCATAGACTTGGCGCGGTCGTAAAGCTCCTTGGTGCGTAGCCGGATGAGGCCGAGGGGCATATCCTCCGGCATGGCCGTTATTAAGAAGAGGCCGCTCTCCTCAAGGGGAAGGATGTGGAAGATAAGGCCCTTCTCCGATACCTTGAAGGAGATCTCGGAGATGGTGTCCTCCATCTCCTCCCATATGGCCTTACGTAGGCTCAATATGGCGAAGGTTATTACGGCGGCGAAGTACTCCAGCTCCTCCTTAGGCTTTCCTTCACCGTCTACGATGAGGCCGTCCTTATCTACGAGTATCCACCAACCTTTCTCCGTCATACAGGGTTTATTCTAAACACGAAAGGCACCTAAGATGGTGTAGCGTCCCCCTCCGACCATAGCGAGGTACAGGAAGACGACAGCGTAGAGTGCGGCCTTTTCCCAAGCTAAGAAGGGGTCGCCTTTGATGAGGATGTGGAAGACAAAGACGGCTACGAGCATGTTGATGGCGGAGATCAGGGCGGAGACCCTAACGAGGACGCCCAAGATGACGAGGGCGGGGAAGAGGGTTTCGGCGAGGATGGAGAGGTAGGCTAGGGGGACGGATAGAGGGCCGGTCCGTAGGCTCATCTCTATCAGATTTACGAAGGAACCGGGGTCGGCCAGCTTGCCTACGCCGTGCATGAGCATCATAGCAGACACAGAGACCCTCAAGAACAGGAGGGCGAGGTCCTCCCACATCAACCTCATACGGAAATTTTAAGGGCGTTCGGATGCGTATGACAACGTATAGTGGATTTACTCAAAATTTTGAACCGTTCTTTGTGGGTGTTTAGGATACTGTGGTGAAATTCCAGGTTAATTTGCCAATATTTGGTGAGGATGCCTCACTTTTCCTTGAGTGGATGGAGTGTTGCACCTTTACATAAATACGCTGAAAAGTGAGACAGTTGAGGAGGGTTCGTTATAGGGAGGTGAAAAGGTTCTGAAGTGCAATTCCGGGTTTTGAAATAGCGGAGATGTCTCCACGTCTTCGCCCGATACGACCTCAAACGATAGCCTTCCCATCGGTGTAGTACTATCCCCGTTTAGGCGGTAAAGATGCAGATTTCCGTTTTCAAAGGTTTGTCGGTATTCGGAGAATAGTATGGAAAGAACCGTATCGTAGGTGTCTTTGACGCCTTCTGACAATCGCATTTCCCGAAATTTAGTTTCAACTTCTCGGAGATAGGACGCCGTGGTGTTTCAAAATCTATCAAACGGACTACATTCAGTTTTTGAAGGTGTGGATGGAGCGGGGCAGTACCAGATAGCCTCCCCGCAGTACAGATGCAGGGGATGGAGTGATGACCATCTTCAGGAGGTCTCTCGCACAAATTTGTCCGTGTTGGCGATTTTATCCAAAGATGGACTCTTCCCGATGTCTTTCAAGGTTCGTCATAAGGGCGATCTGCTCAACGGTGATGGTCGGTAAGTCCCTACGAACTTATCCCGCCGTAGGGCCGCATCCCCCGTTTTGGCGACCTCCGTTTGAAACCCGGCTCTGGAAGGGGTTGAAGTTGAACACGATGCCGTTCAAAACATTGCAATAGGGCTGCAACGATCCTGAAGTGCGACTATCACTTTATTGAAGGTAAGTCCCTGTAATACCAAGGGTTCCCCGAACGGTGCCAGTTGCACCCCCGAAGGGAAGTTCCCGAACTCGGAGCAGTATCCTCCCCCTATCCGCCGGATACCCACCGTTAGAATTCCCCCCTTTGAAGGCTTGGAAGCGGGATCCGATGTTCTGGCGGTTTGCCGCCTACGGCTTCCTTAAGAACCTACGCCTGTTTGAGCCTTTCCTAATCCTCTTCTTTCGGGAGCAGGGCCTAACCTTCCTCCAGATCGGCATCCTCTACACCGTCAGGGAGCTGACGACCAACCTCTTAGACGTTCCTACGGGCGTCCTCGCCGACACCGTTGGCCGCCGGGTCACTATGGTCCTGTCTATGCTAACCTACCTCCTCTCCTTCGCCCTCTTCACCCTCACCTCCTCCTTCTACCCCTTCGCCCTCGCTATGTTCCTGTACGGTCTGGGAGACGCCCTCCGGAGCGGGACCCACAAGGCCCTGATCCTCGCATATTTGAAGATGAGGGGGTGGTCCCACCTTAAGGTGGAGTACTACGGCGGTACGAGGAGCTGGTCCCAGAGGGGTTCGGCCGTCAACGTCCTCCTCGCCGCCCTCCTGGTCTTCCTCACCCATACCTACAGGTGGGTCTTCGCCCTTAGCTCCATCCCCTACGTCATAAACCTCGTAAATCTGGCGACCTACCCCCCGGCCCTGGACCGCCTTGTAAAGCGTAAGAGAAGGGAGGGACGGCTCCCCATCCTACAGATCTTCTCCTTCCTGAAGAGTGGAGATTACGTTAGGGTCCTGCTCAACTCCTCCGTCTATATGGGGCTTTTCCGAGCTACGAAGGACTACCTCCAGCCCGTCCTCAAGGGCCTCGCCTTGGCCCTCCCTGTACTCCTCTACCTCAACGGTCAGGAGAGGACGGCCCTCCTCGTCGGCATCGTCTACGGGGTGATATACATCCTCAACTCCATCGCCTCGGAGAACGCGTACAGGTTGAGGGACCTCCTCCGCAAGAGGGAGGGAATGGCCGTAAACCTGACCTACGCCGCGGGGAGCCTGTCCGTCCTCCTTGCGGGCCTGACCTTCCACCTCTCCCTGAAGTGGCTCTCCGTCCTGATGTTCCTCCTCCTCTACCTCATCCAGAACGTCCGTAGGCCCATAACCCTGGCCTACATCTCCGATACCGTCCCCGAAGACACCGTCGCCACGGCCTTGAGCGTTGAGAGTAGCCTGCGGACCCTCTACGCCGGACTCCTCGCCCCCGTAATAGGCTACCTCGCCGACACCCTCGGCGTCGGTTTGGCCCTCGCTATGGTGGGGAGCTTTACCCTCCTCCTCCTGCCCCTCGTATGGGTCCGGGACAGGGTAGGTTCCCCTTAGAATTCCCGTCCTTATGTTAGAGAGGGCCTTGGCTATGGGGTTGAGCGAAAGGGAGTACCGTACCATAACCGACCTCCTCGGAAGGGAGCCTACGGAGATAGAGCTGGGTATCTTCGCCCTGAACTGGTCGGAGCATTGCTCCTACAAGTCATCCAAGAGGTTCCTTAGGCGACTGCCATCGGAGTCGGAGAGGACGGTTAAGGGGCCGGGGGCGGGTGCCGGCGTCCTCGCTTTGGACGAGGATACGGTGGTGGCCTTCAAGATAGAGAGCCACAACCACCCTTCGGCCGTTGAACCTAAGCACGGGGCAGCAACCGGGGTGGGGGGGATAGTGCGGGACGTCTTGAGTATGGGGGTCAGGCCGGTGGCCCTCTTAGACTCCCTCCGTTTCGGAGATTTCCGTAGGAGTAAGAAGTCCCTCCGGCTTATGAAGGGGGTAGTTGAGGGGATCTCGTGGTACGGCAACTCCATAGGCGTCCCCGTCGTAGGGGGGGAGGTGTTCGTGAGCGGGACGTACGAGGACAACCCTCTGGTCAACGTCATGTGCGTAGGTGTCGGGGAGAGGAGGTACCTGAAGGAGGGGGTACTCAAGGGGGTAGGGAACAGCATCCTCCTCGTGGGCGCCCCCACGGGTCCGGACGGGATAATGGGGGCCTCCTTCGCCTCCCAGACCTTTGAGGGGGACGTATCCGAGAACCGCCCCGCCGTCCAGATAGGGGACCCTTTCGTGGAGAAACTCCTGATAGAGGCCACCTTAGAAGCGGTCAAACTACCGCAGGTCTTAGGCCTTCAGGACCTCGGAGCCGGTGGCCTATCAACTGCCCTACCGGAGATGGCCCGGAACGGTGGGGTGGGTGTTGAACTTTACACGGACAGGGTCCCGACACGGGGACCCCTGACACCTTACGAGATTGTCCTCTCCGAGAGTCAGGAGAGGATGGTGATGTGCGTTGAGGCGGGTAAGGAGGAGGAGGTGATTGAAATCTTCAGGAGGTGGGGCCTGACGGCCGCCGTAGTGGGGAAGGTGATAGAGGAGAAGGTCTTCCGGATAAAGGACGGGAACGAGACGGTGGCGGAGCTTCCCCTGGGCTTCCTCTTCTCCGGCCTACCCGTACCCGAATGGATAGCAGAGCCTTCCCCTCCCTCCCTGTGGGAGTACCTCCGGATAGTCTCCCGCCTCGTTGCCACCTACAGGAAGGCATCGGGCAGAAAGAGGACGAGGCTCGGAGCGATACTCCAGATCTACGGCTTCTCCACCTTCCCGGTGGGCGACAGGGTGGGCCTCCACTGGGCCGACACCGAGATAAAGAGGGAGACCTTCCGAATCCAGAGGGCGGCCCTTTCGGGGGACCGTGGGGAGGAGCTTAGGGAGAGTACGAGGCTGATAGAGGACTACCACACCTTCCTGCACCGGATAGCCTCCTCTAAGAGGGACCCGGACGCCCTCTTGAGCGAGAGGTACGTCCGCAGGGTAGCCCTGAAGGTCCTGTCCCACCCCAACGTGGCCTCCAAGAGGTGGATATACCGGCAGTACGACCACATGGTGGGGACGGACACGGTGGTGGGGCCGGGGAGCGGGGACGCCGCCGTCATACGCATAAAGGGGAAGAACTACGCCATCGCCGTAAGTGTGGACGGCAACGGGAAGTACCTCGCCATTGATCCCTACTGGGGCGCCCAGAAGGTAGCCCTTGAGTCCGTCCTCAACGTCGTCCTTGGCGGTGGGGAGGTGATAGGTTTCACGGATGGGGTCAACTTCCCCTCACCGGAGGACCCCGACACCTACTACAGCCTCCAGGAAGCCCTGAAAGGTCTGGGGGACTTCGCCCGATTCTTCGGCATACCCGTCGTATCCGGAAACGTCAGCCTCTACAACGAGACGGAGGGCAAGAAGGTGTTCCCCACCCTCATAGTGGGGGCCGTGGGGTTGGTTAGGGACGTCTTCTCCGTCCCTAAGGTTGGCATAAACAGGAGCGACCTCTACGTCTATACGGTTGGCTTCCCCGCCAACCTCTTTGACCTCGGAGGGAGCGAGTTCCTCTCGGCCCTCCTTGAGGAGTTCCCCCTTGAGGATATAGACGAGAACGTCCTGTACAGGTACTACCGGAAACCGGAGGCCCACAACTACGACCTCCACTACCTCCGGGACCTCATCTCCGCCCTCTCCGAGATGATCAAGCTCGGACTCGTCATAAACGCCCACGACGTTTCCGAAGGGGGACTGTTCGCCGCCCTATCGGAGATGGTACTCCTCGGTGAGGGGGGTCTGGACGTATCCGTAGACGGTCTGGGCGACCTCTTCTCCGAGACCGTCCCCAAGGTGGTACTCACCACGTCCATGCCGAGGGAACTGGAGGTCTACCTCTCCCGGAGGAACCTGCCCTACGAGCGGATAGGTCGCACCCTGGAGGACCCCGTCCTGAACGTTAAGTACGGGCCGGGGAAGGGCCTCCTTCTCCTCCGCGAGGAGTTAGGTAAGGCCTACTACTCCACCTACGAGGTGGAAGGTGAAAATCCTTAGGCCGGAGGACTACAGCCCAAGGCCGACCTGCGCCGCCGTCGGCTCCTTTGACGGACTCCACGTAGCCCACCGGAAGATCCTAAAGGAGTGCCTCTCCTCCCCTTACAGGGGTATGGTCGTGACCTTCCGTACCCACCCGTCCTTGGATAGGGACCTCCTCTTTACACCGAAGGAGAAACTCGCCGCCCTGAAGGGCATGGGCATAGACGCCGCCCTCCTCCTTGAGAGGGAACACAAGTCCCTTACGGCCGGTGAGTTTATGGACGTCCTCATAACCCACTTCCACGTCAGGCGGATCCTAATGGGCTTCAACCACCGTTTCGGCAGGGGGAGAGAGGGTTCCCCGGAGTGGATAATAAACCACATAGGGGAGTACCCCGTGGAGCTTCACCTCTTCCCACCGTTCGTAATGGACGGCAAGGTGGTCAGCTCCTCCCTCGTCAGGGGGCTACTCAAGGAGGGAAAGGTGGAGGAGGCGGCCCGCTTCCTCGGAAGGTACTACAGCCTTAGCGGTAGGGTGGTGAGGGGGATGGGGAAGGGTAGGGAGATAGGCTTCCCCACGGCCAACCTTGAGGTACCACCGGAGAAACTGGTACCGGCCGATGGGGTCTATGTGGTCTTCGTCCCTCAACTCCTTAGGTGGGCGGTGATGCACATCGGCCCCCGTCCCACCCTCGGCTTCACCCGAAGCGTAGAGGCCCACGTACTGGATTACGAGGGGGACGTACCGTCTTCCCTGACCGTGGAGTTCGTCGCCCGATTGAGGCCGCCGAGGAAGTTCCCGTCGGTGGAGGCCTTGAAAAAGCAGATAGAGGAGGACGTAGCCTCCGCCCGATCCCTCATTCGCTCTCTGGCCTTCGGCCGGTCGGGGTAGGCGTTCAAACTTGCGTAGGGGGATACCTATCCGCTGTCCGAATCCACATAGGACTTCTAACATCACTTCCTCATCTTTGGGATATGGATAAAAACGGTATAAGATGTAGAAATTTTTCACAAAAATAACGAAAATGTGTAGTATTTTCCCATTTGATGGGTCCATAGAGTAATCGTCATTCCATCGGTGGAATCCTATCCGGTGTATTCGGCCGATTTTGAATGGAACCCTGTTCTACCCCCTATACGAGCCTTTCCCTTGGTCGGGCTTCGGTTTGACAGGTAGGCTATCACCCCATCAGCGTAATACCCGATTTTTGGAAGTCCAATTGCGACTTCTGAATGCCCGTTCTATCGGCGTAATACCCGGACCTTAGAGGAGGGATGCCGTAGCCGATCTTGGAATGCACCACAAGGTCGGGCATTGCAATATTCGGCCCATCATCCAAAAATATTGCAGTTTTGCAGGATTTTTGGTTTTGTATAACAAAATTTCGTCCAAAAATTGATGCATATGATAACTTGAAGGTGTGATACTAAAATTCACACCGAGGATAACGAGGCGTTTTGCGGATACGCAGCCGATGTCAAACCGCCCCATTCCCGTACGAGCCTTTCCCTTGACTGGACCGTTCAAAGACCTTTCAGCGGCGTTTCGGCCTTGAAAGTGAGAGACCCCATCGGCGCCCGAACCCCTTTCGGAACTCAAAGTAGTGTAATCCCAAATGCCGGTTCCAATCCCTTGAAGTTCAACTTTCAGTTCCTGAAACCCCCTCCCCCCGACAGAACCCGAACAGGCACAGGGCGAGGCTCTCCAACTCCTCCCTCAAGGGGACGGCCCGCACCCACTCCTCCGGTATCCCTCCGATCCCGTACAGGATCCCAGCCAGCCCACCGACGAGGGCGGCGACGGTGTCCGTGTCCCCACCGAGGTTGACGGCCCGCAAGACGGCCTCCCTAAAGGAGGACGTCCGGAACAGGGTCCAGAGGGTGGCCTCAAGGGTATGTATGACGTAGCCGTTGGACACCACCTCCTCCTCCGGTACCTTAACTATAGAGCCGTCCAGTATCCGGGAGTAATGGCCGAGTTCCCCGTCCCCCTCCCACACCCTCCTTACCTCCTCCACCGTCCTACCGAGGGCCTCCTCAAGGTTCAGGCCGCTGCAGAGGTTTATGCCGAAGAGGACGTAGATGTGGCAGGCTATGACGCTCCTCCGGTGGGCGTGGGTTACGGAGGAGTAAGCCCCGATCACCTCAAGGAGCTCCTCCGATGGCCTCCCGTAGAGGTAGAACACCAAGGGGAGCATCCTCATGAGGGAGCCGTTGCCGTTGTCCCTTTCCCCCCTTCCCCCGGCGAGGAGGGGAGGGGTGCCGGAGGCTATCCGTTTTATGGCCTCGTAGGTCGTCCTCCCCACCCCTATGGCCGCACCGTCCGGGGTACATTCCCCCCTCTCCAACCATCCAACGAAGCGGCGTGCGAGGTCCTCCGGGTCTACCCCGACCTCGCACAGGTTCCGGGCCGTGCATAGCATAAGGGCGGTATCGTCCGACACCCTCACCACCGCTGGCATACCTTCAACTGGCCTCCGCCTCAAGACCTCCCTGCTCACCCCCTCGTAGGGGAAACCGATGGCATCCCCTATAGCATGGCCGAGGAGACCTCCCAACACCCTCTCCCTCAAGGGGGAGGCTACCTCCCGTAAATCAGAAGCCCCAGGTGGGCCACTACGAGGTTCTCCTTAATCCAGTCCCTCACACCGAGGATGTCGTACCGGACCTGGGCCAGGATGGAGACCTCCGGGGAGACCGCCCACTCAAAGCCAGCGCCGAGGAGGACGTCCGGGCGGAGCTTGTAGAAGTTGAAGTTCTGCTCCACTATCCCCGGAACCCCCATTATACCCAGACCGAAGGATAGGTACGCGAAGGTACCGTTGGACTGGGTGAACTCCCTCTGACCGAGGACGGGGATGCGGGTTGAGAAGTCAAGGGCGAAGCCCGTACCGCTGTCCGGGGAGTATATGCCATGGGCTGTTATGAGGAAGGCCAGAGGCTCGTACCAGTTCCCTATGGCCACCATCGGGCCACCACCGGCTCCGAAGGAACCTATCCGCTTGCCATAGTACCCGCTAAGGAAGACACCGTAGGCGTTCTTGATGGTCTCGCCATGCTCCGGCGGATTCACCTCCGTATTCACCTGGCTCAAAAGGAGTAGGGCTAACATTACGGGAATTATACCCTTGAGGAGGGGTTTGGGAGACGGCGAACCTCCATTTACCTTTACGGAGGCGTTCGTACCCCCTTACGAGACTATAATATCCGCTTATGAAACTGCTTGAGTGGGCATCCAAAGAGGTCTTCAAGAAGTTCGGAATCCCGACCCAGACAGGGAAACTCGCCCGCACCGTAGAGGAGGCTAAGGAGATACTCAAGGAGGCCAAGTACCCCGTCGTCATAAAGGCACAGGTACCCGTCGGTGGCCGCGGTAAGGCTGGCGGCGTAAAACTCGCCAAGGACTACGAGGATGCCGTTAAAAAGGCGGAGGAGATCCTGAATCTCACCATAAAGGGCATAAAGGTCAAGAAGATCCTGATAACCGAGGCCGTGGACATAGCCAAGGAGTACTACGTCAGCGTCACCCTTGACAGGCGCACCTCTAAGGCCGTCTTCATAACCTCCAAGGAGGGGGGCGTGGATATAGAGGAGATAGCCCGGACCAAACCCGAAGCCATCGTGAAGAGATACATCACCGAACCCCTAAAGCCCTACGAGGCGAGGGAACTGGCCTTCAGCGTCTTTGAGGACAACAAACTCGCCCTGAAGGCGGCGGGGATATACCAGAAGCTCTCCGAGGCCTACTTCGCCACGGACGCCCAGCTCGCCGAGATAAACCCCCTCGTCGTCACCGGCGACAACGACCTCGTAGCCGTGGATGCCAAGATTATACTGGACGACAACGCCCTCTTCCGCCACCCGGACCTCCTCCAGTACAAGGACATGGACTACGTCAACCCCGAAGAGGAGGAGGCGAAGGAGGCTGGCCTCTCCTTCGTGAAGCTTGACGGGAACATAGGGTGTATGGTGAACGGGGCCGGTCTGGCCATGGCCACTATGGACGTCATAAAGTACTGGGGCGGTGAGCCGGCCAACTTCCTTGACGTAGGAGGCTCCTCCAACCCGGAGAAGGTCAAGAAGGCCATGGACATAATCCTGCGGGACCCCAACGTGAAGGTGGTCTTCATAAACATCTTCGGCGGAATAACCCGTTGCGACGACATAGCCGCCGGCCTCATAGAGGCCTTCAGGACGATGGACGTTAGGGTCCCCGTGGTGGTGAGGCTGACCGGCACCAACGAGGAGATAGGTCGGAAGATGCTGGCCGAGTCCGGCCTGCCCCTGAAGACGGCCGAGACTATGTCCGAGGGGGCAAAGATGGCCGTAGAGCTGGCCAGGGGGTAGTTGGTCCTTTCCCCATACGGAAGGTTAACGGCTTTAACATATCCGTTCGGTGAAGACCCTTTACGATGATATAGGGGGGGCTATAAGGGAACTCGCAAAAGACAGGAAGAGTGGGTTGATGGCCGTTAAGAGGAAGCTCTTCGGCGATCCTCTCCTTACGGTGTATCTGTACAGGGGAAAGCCCCTCTACGCGACCAGTTTTCTGGTAAAGGAACCCTGGTGGGAAGGGCTGTTCAACAAAGGGGAAGAGAAGTGGATAACCGAGGGAGGAAACGCCTTCCGTAGAGCAGCAGAGAAGTACGGGGAGAGGTATCTACAACACCTCGTAGAATACACCGAGAACGTTCTTAAGACCGTACTAACCGAGGCGAATCGGAGCGGGTGGGAGGTGGAAGTTGAAGTGGAGGAGGCGGAGGATTGGAAGGTGGCCGAGATGTTTGCTTTGGACGTACTTAGGAGGAAGGTATCCCCCCCGCCCTCCGCCTCGGAAGAGGCAGAAACGCCTCCTAAGAGCTTGGTCCTATCGTTGATAGCAGGTGAGCATCAGCATCTCCCGGCGGAGCGGGAAGAGGTCGGTAGAAGTGAGGAGGACGTGACCCTCCCGGTCAGGGCTATGGGCTTCTCCATAATCTACGTTCCGGGGGAGGAGGATAGGTACGGCTTTCTAAAGGCCCTGAAGGACTTTGGCGCCCCCCTTCAGGGAGAGTTTGAGAGGGTCCGTCGGAAGTTCATCGGCGTCAGGGGGACCTTCGCCCTCCTCTTCCCCCTCTTCGCTCTGGTGCGGTTTTGGATCAGGGGACGGGAAGTTTGGGCTTTGACGGTGGATCTGAAGAAGGTCATCTACGCCCTCCTATACACGGATGCAGCCGAGGAGCTACCTAAGGAGATAATAAAGGCCATAGGTAGGCAGTACGGCATAACCTTCGCCTACCGTGAGGGGAAGGATACCCTCGTCCTCCTTCCGCCGTCCGGTGAGGAGAGGAGGATAACCCCGGAGGAGTTCGGACGCACCTACGAGAGGGAAATGGACGAGCTGCATAGGTTGGTCACCCGTGCTATGAGGAGTATGCCCAAGGACCTACCGCAGGCCCTCAAGAAGATAGAGATCTGGCGGATGCTGCAGAAACACCCTTCACCCGAAGAGTTCAAGAGGGCGTTCGCGGAGAGGTTCGGTGTCCACCTGTGAGCCATCCCTCCCCCTTCAGCCTTAAAATATAAACGTACATGTTCAAACCTATGAAGCTGGAGATTGAAAGGATAAACGCCTACGAACACCTCAAGCCGTGGGAAGAGATCTATCGCAAGAGCCTTAACACGGTGATCTTCGCATCTCCGAAGTGGGCGATCCTCTCGGCCGAGTACACCGGAGGGGAACCGAGCTTCTGGATGGTCTCCAACGGGCAGCCCCTGGGCTACTTCTCCGGCTCGTACTACGGGAGCAGGGGAACCCTCATACTTCCAGTCTTTGATCCCATATTCGCCCCGTACTCCGACTTCTCCGTAGACCCCGCCCATCGGGGTGAGGTCCTAAACGCCTTCCTGGACTACACTAAGGCCAACTACGACAACGTCATAGTGGGACCGATACGGGAGGATTCCCCCACCCACACCTACGTCTCAAAGATGGGTACCCCCATAAGTACCGTTAGGATACTCCGGACTAAGTTGAAGGGGGACCCCCTTGAACACCTCTACCGTCAGAGGGCCAAGACCTTCATAACGGCCTTTGAGGGGATGAAGAAGAAGATGAGGCTGACGGTGGAGCTCCACGACTTCACCAAGCTGGACGATGTCCTAACCTTCTCCTACAATCTCTCCCCCGAAAGGGAATTCGCCCTCAAGTCCGTCCTCGCCGCCCACAGGGATGACGTGCGGATCCTAGAGGCCCGCAAGAGGGATAAGGTCATAGGCTACATGGTCCTGCTGGACACCGACAGGGGAATATACGTCATAATAAACACCGTCCCCGAAGAAGAAAGTATGCTAACCATCTGGAGGTACATCTACGAGTACTCCCGCTCCGGCGTCGTCCTGGAGATCCCGGCCATAAAGCACGG